>NZ_JASOQR010000013.1:0-271203 GCF_030218905.1 Pauljensenia sp. UMB0895
CACCCTCAAGTTGGCCGCCACATGCATATACGAGTGGGGGGAATGAGCTAGCGTCGGGCTACCTGCGCAGTTGCAAGGAATACCGGGTAGTCACGCCCCGACTTCGAAATCGTCATCACCGTGGAGACGAGGATATTCTGGCAGCCACATTCGTGGAGCAACTGCTCAACGAGAGCACGTTCGGTGCCGTGATGAGCCGGAACAATATCTCCGTCAGCATGGTAGGAACCGTCGTCCGCATCCATATCCGCCAGAGCAACCCAGCCACCCGGCCGCGCTCGCTCCACAAGCGCACGGATCACCGAGCGCTGATCCTTCATATGATGCAGAGCCATCAGCGACACAATGACGTCATATTCCTGGGAGGGAACTTCGCTGACCCACTGCTCCGCGTCACAGAACAGGGCATCCATGCGATCATTCAGGCCGGCATCCGCAATGTTGCGGTGAGCAACTTCCAACATTCCCTGAGACGTATCACCCAGACTCACGTGATCGGCATGGGAGGACAGAGCCAGCCCCAGCAGCCCCGTCCCAGAACCGATATCGAGCCAGTGACCTCCCGAAGGGAGTCGTCGCATTATTTCTGAGGCGACGGTGCGTGCGCGTTCCCCGCGTACGGGAGAAGAATCCCACTGCTCCGCGTGGGCATCGAACGGAGAATTGGCCGTAGGAAAAGACGAAAGCATGGGAACAGTGTATAGGAGCCTGTCTAGGGCGTGCTGCCCGCTTGGGGCGTGAGGTGTGGAATGAAGAAGAGAAATGACGGCATCGAAAAGGAAAGGAGCGCGTGGGGAGGAATAGCGCAGGAGGATGTCCGCCTCGTCGGGGAAAGGATCCGCATGGCGGACGTTTCCGCGCACACAGACGCAGCTCAGCACACTGGATGTATGCGCACGATCAAATTGGCCGTGATTCCCGGCGACGGTATCGGTAAAGAGGTTGTTCCCGAAGGCCTGAAGGTTCTGACCAAGGTCCTTGAAGGTTCCGACCTGGAACTTGAAACGACTCAGTTCGATCTGGGCGCTGACCGCTGGCACCGCACCGGTGACACCCTGACCGACGAAGATCTTGAAGCAATCAGGGGAAACGACGTCATCCTTCTGGGTGCTGTTGGTGACCCGTCGGTTCCCTCCGGTGTCCTTGAGCGCGGTCTGTTGCTGAAGCTCCGCTTCGCTCTCGATCACTACGTGAACCTTCGTCCCTCGAAGTACTACGAAGGCGTTGCCTCGCCGCTACGCATTCCCGACAACACAGACTTCGTTGTTGTCCGTGAAGGCACGGAGGGCCTCTACTGTGGCAACGGCGGTGCCGTCCGCGTCGGCACCCCGCACGAGATCGCAACCGAGGTTTCAGTCAACACTGCTTTCGGTGTTGAGCGCGTTGTACGCTACGCGTTTGAAAAGGCCAACGCTCGGCCTCGTAAAAAACTTACTTTGGTGCACAAACACAATGTCCTCGTGAACGCCGGACACCTCTGGCGTCGCACAGTCGAAGCCGTCGGAGCCGAATACCCTGACGTCGCCGTCGACTACTGCCACGTTGACGCGGCCACGATCTACATGGTCACCGACCCGCAACGCTTTGACGTGATCGTCACCGACAACCTGTTCGGCGACATCCTCACCGACGAAGCGGGCGCAGTCACCGGTGGCATCGGCCTGGCCGCATCGGGCAATATCAACCCCGACGGCGCATTCCCGTCGATGTTTGAGCCCGTCCACGGCTCTGCGCCCGACATTGCAGGCCAGGGCAAGGCTGATCCGACTGCAACGATCTCCTCGGTCGCACTGCTGCTTGACCATATTGGCAAGCCGGAACTGGCAGCCAAGGTGGAAGCCGCCATCGAAAAGGACATGGCCGACCGCGCTGCCGCCGATAAGGCAGGCGCTCCGCTGGTTCGCTCCACCTCCGAAATCGGAGACGCGATCTGCGTGGCACTTGCCTGAGCGTATTCTCACCGACTGATGCTCGCCTAGGTTCACATGACGGAACCTTGGCGAGTATCGTCGTATCCACACATATCCTGGACGTAACGCCTACGAAGAGGAGAAATAATGGCGATCCAAGAGCATGTGCCTACTCAGCTGGAATCCTTGGCTGCTCAGCCGATTGGATCCGGTGACGAGCTTGCAGGTCGTTTCCCTCTTACCGTCAACCCGAATCCTGCGTCGCAGGCAGAATACGACGCGGTGATGAATGATCTGACCTTCGGCTGTCAGTTCACCGATCACATGGCCCACATGCGCTGGATCAAGGGTGAAGGTTGGACGGATCGTGGTGTGATTCCTTACGGTCCGCTGGATCTCACGCCGGGTGCTGCGGTTCTGCACTACTCGCAGTCCGTGTTTGAAGGCATCAAGGCGTACCGTCACGATGACGGGTCGATCTGGACCTTCCGCCCGACTTTCAATGCGGCGCGCATCAACCACTCGGCTCGTCGTCTGGCTCTGCCCGAGATGGATCGCGAAGACTTTGTCGCTTCCCTGGTTGACTACGTTCGCGCGGATTCAAAGTGGGTTCCCGAAGGCGATGGCACCAGCCTCTACCTTCGCCCGTTCATGTTCGCCTCCGAGGCATTCGTGGGTGTCCACGCCGCCCAGGTTGTCGACTACTACGTGATCGGCTCGCCGTCCGGCCCGTACTTCAAGTCCGGCCTCACCGGTGTTCCGATCTGGGTCGTGAAGGGCTATCACCGCGCTGGCCCGGGTGGCACGGGTGCCGCGAAGGCGGGTGGCAACTACGCTGCGTCCCTGATGCCGCAGGAAGTCGCTGCTGAAAAGGGCTTCTCGCAGGTCTGCTTCCTGGACACCTACGAGGAAAAGTATCTCGAAGAGCTCGGTGGCATGAACATGTTCGTCGTCATGGCTGACGGCACGATCCGTACGCCCGAACTGTCCGGTGTCATCCTTGAGGGTGGTACGCGTTCTGCAATCTGCCGTATGTTGCGCGAGCAGGGAACCGAGGTTCGTGAAGAAAAGATCGCTCTGGACGAACTGGTTGCGGGCATCCGCTCCGGCGCTGTTTCGGAGATCTTCGCGTGTGGCACGGCCGCCGTCATCACGCCGATTACTCGCCTTGCGAATGATGACTTCGATGTGGAGCTCCCCGTTGGTGAAAAGACGAAGGCTATCCACGCTGAGCTGACCGGTATCCAGATGGGTCACCGTCCGGATCCGTACAACTGGCTCTACCGTCTCGCTTGACTTTCACGTTTTTAACGTAGGGGCCTCGTTGATTTTTATCGACGAGGCCGCCTCCATATACAAGACTGGGCTGTGGGACTGAGTCCCACAGCCCTAAAGCCTTGTGAGGGGCGGAGTTGGATCACTGATCAGCCAGGCGTGCACCTTCAGTCAGTGATTCGAGCTTTGCCCATGCGATCGACGGGTAGACGCGGCCACCCAGGCCGCAGTCGGTCGATGCGACAACGCGTTCCTTGCCGACGATGTCGGTGAACTGGTGGATACGCTGGGCAACCAATTCGGGGTGCTCGACAACGTTTGTGGAGTGAGATACAACGCCCGGGATCAGGTACTTTCCTTCAGGAAGCTCGATGTCCTTCCAGATTGTCCACTCGTGAGCGTGGCGCGCATTCGCTGCCTCGAAGGTCAGGCCATTGGCGTTCACTGCAAGAGCGAGGTCGACGATGTCCTTGAACGGGATGTCCGTGGTGTGCGGGCCGTGCCAGGAACCCCAGCAGACGTGGAAACGGATGAGCTCGGGATCGATACCTGCAAGTGCGTGGTTCAGAGCATCGATACGGACTTGCTGGAAAGCGCGGTACTCCTCGAGTGAAGGGGCAACAGCGAACTGGTCCCAGCCCTCGGCAATATCCGGAGCATCGATCTGAACGGTCAGGCCTGAGTCGGTGATGCGCTTGTATTCCTCGCGAAGAACATCAGCGAGTGCCCACACGACGGCCTCGTCATCTTCATAGAAGGCGTTGGCGACGCGGGCGGCAGAGCCGGGGGAGATAGAGGCGATGAAGCCATCCTTCACGGACTTTCCAACAGCTTCGAGGGCTGCTTTCGTGCCGGCAATATCGGCGTTGACAGCGTCGGTGCCAATGTAGGTGAGTTCCGATGTGATCGTCGGGAAGACAACGGGATTCTTATTCGCAATGTGGATACCGGAATCCGGATCGGAGTAGGCGTCTTGGAAACGTTGCCAGTCTCGGCGCTCTGCGAAGGAAGAGTATGAAATGCGACCTTCGCGGCCTGCCGGAGGACGCACATCGAAACGAGCGGTCTCTTCAGCGGTCAGACCACCGAAACGGGAGAAGGAGTAGGTCCACCATGCGCCGTAGTCGACTGTGTCGAGCATCGCATGACCGTACTCGCCATCGTTAACGACCGAAATGCCGAGCTCAACCTGCTTGGCAATAACCTTGTTTGCTTCTTCCTGAAGAATCAGAGCAAACTCAGCGTCGGAGAGCTCACCCTTTGCGCGCTTCCAGTTCGCGTCGACAAGTTTGGGTGTGCGGGGGAGTGAACCCACATGGGTTGTACGGATAGTCACGTCGGTAATCCTTTCTAGCGACCGCGTCGTGAGTGAAAGATTACGTTTGGGTACGAGGCGTAGGCCGAGGCGTCCATTGGGTAGGCGAATGTGACAAACTGTCTGTTCACTCAATGACCTCGTCGGACGCGCGTCAACCAATCCTCTTAGGCTTAACGCATTACCTAATTACTGGGAGGACGCTCATGAGCAGGCAGCTTCGCTCCGCGACTTCAACGCAGGGCCGCAATATGGCTGGTGCCCGTGCGCTCTGGCGCGCGACGGGTATGAGAGATAGCGACTTCGGGAAGCCGATTATTGCCGTCGTTAACTCGTTCACCGAATTTGTGCCTGGACACGTCCACCTTCGTAACGTTGGCAAGCTTGTCGCTGACGCAATCGTTGAAGCTGGCGGCGTTGCCAAGGAAATGAACACGATTGCCGTCGATGATGGTATTGCGATGGGCCATGGTGGCATGCTCTACTCGCTCCCCAGCCGCGAGGTCATCTCCGACTCCGTTGAATACATGGTGAATGCCCACTGTGCGGACGCCATGGTCTGCATCTCCAACTGTGACAAGATCACGCCCGGCATGTTGATCGCTGCGATGCGCCTCAACATCCCCGTTGTTTTCGTCTCCGGCGGCCCAATGGAAGCTGGCAAGAACATCGATCCGTCCGTGATCATTGGCGACGCGAAGACCGGCCACGGCAACCTCATCACCGTTATGAATGCGACGGCGAACGACGAGGTTTCCGACGATGCGCTGCTCGCCATCGAGAAGCTTGCTTGCCCGACCTGTGGTTCCTGCTCTGGCATGTTCACCGCGAACTCGATGAACTGTCTGACCGAGGCCCTTGGCCTGTCGTTGCCCGGTAACGGTTCAACCCTCGCCACCCAGGTTGCTCGCCGCGACCTGTTCGTGCGCGCAGGCGAAATGATCGTTGACCTCTGCCACCGCTACTACGACGAGGAAGATGATTCCGTCCTGCCTCGCAACATCGCGAACAAGGATGCCTTCCACAACGCGATGACACTGGATATGGCGATGGGAGGATCCTCGAACACCGTCCTGCACCTGCTGGCAGTTGCGCACGAAGGCGGAATTGACTTCGACCTCGAAGACATCGCAGAACTGGGACGCACTGTCCCGTGCCTGTCCAAGGTTGCACCGAACCACAACGACTACCACATGGAAGATGTCCACCGAGCAGGCGGTATTCCGCGCATTCTTGGTGAACTTGACCGTGGTGGGTTCCTCACCCACACCGTCCACACCATCCACTCGCCGTCGCTGGACGAGTGGCTGGGAGCATGGGATCCGAAGTCGCCTACCGTCACCGACGAAGCGATCGAACTTTGGAAGGCTGCGCCTGGAAACGTGCGCACCACCGAACCGTTCTCTACCTCGAATAAGTGGGCTGAACTCGACCTCGATCAGGAAAATGGTTGCGTCCGCGATATCGAGCACGCCTACACCGCAAACGGTGGCCTGACCGTTCTCTTCGGCAACCTTGCCCCCGAAGGCGCCATCATCAAGGCAGCCGGTATTGACCCGTCTCTCTTCCACTTCGAAGGCCGAGCGCGCGTCATGGAATCCCAGGACGAAGCCATCGAAAAGATCCTCGACAAGACCGTCGAAGCTGGCGACGTTGTTGTCATTCGCTACGAGGGGCCCGCAGGGGGGCCGGGCATGCAGGAAATGCTCTACCCGACCTCCTTTATCAAGGGACGAGGCCTCGGTAAAGCCTGCGCCCTCATCACCGACGGTCGTTTCTCCGGCGGCACGTCTGGCATCTCCGTTGGACACATTTCGCCTGAGGCTGCTGACGGTGGTCTGATCGGCCTGATCGAAGACGGTGATCCGATCATCATCGACGTGAACGAGGGTCTTCTGCAGCTCGATGTCCCCGAAGAGGAAATCGAACGCCGTCGCGCCGCTCAGGAAGCACGCGAACACCCGTGGACTCCGCTGAACCGTGACCGCGTTGTCTCACCCGCACTGCAGCTCTACGCCGCAACGGCAATGAGCGCATCGAAGGGCGCAGCGCGCGACGTCTCGCGCGTCCTCCGTTGAACGTTGAATCAGTGGTCGCGGCCTCGTCGATTGTGATGAGGTCCCCCACCCATATCTGAACGGTCAGCCCAACACGACCTGACCAGACCAAAGCGCACACGCGCTGAACTCGAGGGAGCTGGCAATGAGCGAACACGTTGCCCTGTACGACACGACCTTGCGCGACGGAGCCCAACAGGAGGGCATTTCCCTGTCCGTCGCTGACAAGCTCGCAGCACTGCCCATTGTGGACGAGCTGGGCGTCGACTACATCGAAGGCGGATGGCCGGGCGCGATTCCGAAAGATACGCAGTTCTTCCAGCGTGCTCGCGGCATACAGTTGCATCACGCGCGCCTTACAGCCTTTGGTGCCACCACGAAAGCCGGCGTTCGGGCATCCGAGGATCGCCAGGTTGCTGGGCTTGCTGAATCAGGCGCATCGGTCGTCACGCTGGTTGCGAAGTCGGATCCTCGCCATGTGACGCGTGCGCTACGAACAACGCTCGAAGAAAACCTGCGCATGGTGCGTGACACCGTCGAATACCTGACGGGCGAAGGTATCGACGTCATGGTCGATCTGGAGCACTACTTCGACGGGCTCGCATTCGATCCTTCATATGGAATTGAAGTGATGCTCGAGGCCGCGCGCGCTGGAGCCGTCGCAGTTATTCCGTGCGACACGAACGGTGGAAACCTGCCGTCGACTATCGGTGCGCTGACAGCGCGTTCGCGTCAAGCTTTGGATGAGGTCGGGTGCGGTTTAACGGTGCTCGGCATTCACGCTCACAACGACACCGGGTGCGCGGTAGCGAACACCATTGCTGCCGTGGAAGCGGGGGCGCGTCAGGTCCAGGGTACAGTCAACGGCTACGGTGAACGCACCGGTAATGCGAACCTGCTAACGTGTGCGGCGAACCTGCAGATCAAGTGTGGTTTTGATGTGATCCCGGACGATGCGCTCTCGTCGCTGGACTCCGTGTCCCACCGCATTGCGGAGCTCGTGAACATCACGCCGTTCGCGCGCGACCCCTACGTTGGAACCTCGGCATTCGCACACAAGGCTGGCCTGCACGCATCCGCGATCCGCGTCGATCCCGATCTGTACCAGCACATCGATCCCGCCCTGGTAGGGAACGGCATGCGGATGCTGGTATCCGAAATGGCTGGAAAGTCCTCAATCGAGCTGAAGGCTGAGGAACTCGGCATCGACCTGACTGCTCTTCCGAATGCCGCGGGCGTGCTGGCGGCAAAGGTGAAAGAACGCGAAGCTGCCGGCTACACCTACGATGCTGCCGACGCTTCTTTCGAACTGCTGGCGCTGGGCGAACTTGGGCAGATGCCACGCTTCGTCCGCGTCGAGTCCTGGAAGGTGACGACTCAGGAAATCGCTGAAGTCAAGGGCGATCCCTTCGCCGAATCGGAAGCAACCGTCAAGATTCACACGGAACGCCGTCACATTCGAACGGCCGAAGGAAACGGCCCTGTGAATGCTCTCGACCGGGCACTCCGTCACGTGTTGACTCGCGACTATCCGGTGTGCGCGAGCTTCAAGCTCTCTGACTTCAAGGTGCGTATTTTGGACGAGGATCGTGCGGGCACCGACTCCACGATTCGCGTTCTGATTGAAACCACTGACGGACATCGCTCCTGGTCGACCGTTGGTATCGGTACGGATATTATCGAGGCCTCGTGGGAAGCGCTCTTCGACGCCTACATGTGGGGGCTGTTGCATTCGGGCGTGGCGCCACTGTTGCGTGAGTGAACTTCAGCTGAAAACGCTGGCACGATTCGCATTGCGGGGCGTGGCGGAGGACAATTAAGGCATGCATGGAGAGTACAAAGTTCCCGGTGGCAAGCTCGTCGTTGTTGACTGCGACGTGGAAAACGACTCGATAGTGAATGTGCGCCTCTCTGGCGACTTCTTCCTTGACCCCGATGATGCGCTACTGCGTATGACGGGCGCGCTTGAAGGTGCCCCCGCATCACTGTCGGGTGTTGAGATCGCATCGCGCGTTGAAGTTGGCCTGGATCCTGATGATGTTCTCATGGGTGTTACGCCCGCCGCTGTTGGCGTGGCCGTTCGTCGTGCTCTGGGACATGCGCTCTCTTGGGATGACATCGATTTCGAGGTCATTCACGGTCCCGTTGTCGACCCGATGATTAACGTTGCCATGGACGAGACACTGGTCGAAGATGTTGCGGCTGGTCGCCGTAAGCCGTTCATGCGACTCTGGGAATGGAACGGCCCGCAGGTTGTCATCGGTTCCTTCCAGTCCTACCAGAACGAGATCCAGCAGGATGGCGTCGAACGCTACGGCATTACCGTGTCCCGTCGCGTCACCGGCGGCGGCGCTATGTTCATGGAGCCCGGCAACTGCGTCACGTACTCGCTGGTCATTCCGACCGCTCTGGTTGAAGGAATGAGTTTCGAACAGTCATACCCTTTCCTGGACCAGTGGGTCATGGAAGTCCTGGCAAAGCTAGGCGTGAAGGCGAAGTACATTCCGCTGAATGACATTGCGTCCGAAGCGGGCAAGATCGGCGGTGCAGCACAAAAGCGCTGGTCAAACGGCTACATGGTTCACCACGTGACAATGGCCTACGACATCGACGCAGTGAAGATGAACGAGGTTCTGCGCATCGGCATGGAAAAGATCCGCGACAAAGGAACCCGTAGCGCTGTCAAGCGTGTTGACCCGATGCGCTCCCAGATCGGTCTGCCACGCGAGCAGATCCTCGACACCTTCTACGACCATTTCAAGACGAAGTACAACGCTACTGACGGTGAAATCACTGAAGCCGACATCCAGCGTGCGAAGGAACGGTGCGAAACGAAGTTCGCGACCTACGAGTGGGTGCACCGCATTCCGTGATTGGTCAGAGCTGTTCCCCGCGGCTTGTCTCAGTCGCGAGGATGTTGTCAAGAGCCAGTGATTATCGAGAGCTGAGAGACGTACTCAATCCCTCGCAGGAAACTCCGTTCTCCGCCGACTTCTCGAATCAGATCAAGGGTGAGATAGACAGGCGTCATGCTCATGTCCCAGTTTTGCACCTAGCCCAGGTGACGCGCCCCGAAAACGGCGGTGCCGACGCGGACGATTGTTGCGCCTTCAGCGATCGCCCAGTGAAGATCATTCGACATTCCCATCGACAGTTCCAGCTTGCTCATCGCGTACGAGACCTCGATTCGATCTCGGATCTCGCGAAGCAGTGCGTACGCGGAGCGAACATCAGCCTCGACAGGGGAATTCAGCCCAACTGTCATGAAGCCACTGAGCTTCAAGTGTTCTGACCTCACGACTGCCTCAACGACAGAATCAACGCCTGCCGGCTGGCACCCGTGTTTCGTGTCTTCACCGGACACGTTGACCTCGATGAAAACCGGCAGGGAAGTGGAAAGACGCTGGTCGATCTTCGCGGCGAGCGCTACAGAATCGAGGGATTCAATCAGATCGACGCACGCCAACGCTTGATTGATCTTGTTCGATTGCAGTGGTCCGATCAAGTGCACGTGAGAGCCGTCGACGCTACGGATAGCATCGACGGTATCTCGGGCTTCCTGAACGCGATTGTGGCCAAGCAAGATCGGCTGCCCAAGGTCTTTCAACAGCCGTGCCGCTTGCGCGCATTCCTCGGCGGATCGCGTCTTCACGGCAAGCTCGAGCGCAACTTTTTGCGATGCCCCATAGTGGGTGCGCGCAACCTCAATCCGTTCCAACGCGTGCTGAATTCCCGCCTGAATGTTCATAGGTGAATCGTACGGCAGTCCGGCCTCGTACCCCCTGAATAATCCCTGACTTGCTCTGAACAACTGGCTTTCGAAGAGCGCGCCCAACGCGCATGCGAGATAATTGATGCAGCTTCACCAACGACTTCAAGGAGACTTCGTGCGCACGCTGCTCAACATCATTTGGCTACTCTTCGGTGGCATCTGGCTTTGGCTGGGATACCTGCTGGCCGGCATCATCGCGTGCGTTTTCATTGTGACGATCCCGGCTGGCCTGGCGTGCTTCCGTATCGCACAGTACGTGCTCTGGCCGTTCGGACGTAGTGTTGTGCCTCTGCCACATGCGGGCGCGGGGTCGACTCTGATGAACGTCGTCTGGTTCCTGATCGCTGGACTCTGGCTCGCAATGGGGCACGTAGCAACAGCTGCTGCGCAAGCCGTAACGATCGTCGGTATTCCGGTGGCGCTTGCGAATCTGAAGATGATTCCGGTGACGTGCTTCCCGTTCGGAAAGACCGTGGTTTCTGATCCGCGCGCAGTAATCATCTGAGCAGGTGCATCCAAGTGGGGAAAAAGAAAGCGAATGTGAGTTCGCCGTCAGGTCCGACTCGTGCGATTGAAGCATTGAATAAGGCCGGGATTTTCTTCACCTTGCACGAATACGAGCATTCGCCCGAAGCTCGCACGTATGGTGGTGAAACGGTTGAGAAGCTCGGTGTTAATCCGGCGACTGCATTTAAAACGCTGATGGTTAAACTGAATACCGGCGAGTTCGTTGTCGGGATTATCCCGGTTCTTCATCATCTGTCGATGAAGCTGATCGCGAAGGCTGCGGGTGCGAAGAACGCTGAGATGGCGGATCCTGCTGTCGCGCAGCGTCGTACGGGATACGTGGTGGGCGGGATTTCTCCGCTGGGACAGACGACTTCGCACCGTTTATTTGTTGATGAGTCCTGTTTGGACCATGACACGATGATCGTGTCAGGTGGTAGGCGCGGCTATTCGGTGGAGTTGAGCCCGCTGGACTTTATCGATGTGTCAGGCGCCGAATGTGTTCCGCTGACTGCGATCGACTAGGTGAATACAGGCCCGGCGTCTGCTGAGCCGTTAGAGATGAAAACCCTGAAGCAGGCTTGCGATAGGAAACTCTCTCTTTTCTGCTGCCCGAGCAAGCTTCAGATCATTCGTGCAGAAAGTGATCTGAGTATTGGGACTTGTCAGGATCGAAGCTGTTGCAAGGTGAATCGCATCGAGGCTCTTGAGCTTGCCGGTGAACTTCTTAGTGCGGGCCTACGGACAGTAGGGTCAGCGCGACTCCGTCTTGGCGATCGGATTCAACAAGGTCGATCAGGGCGACGAGGTGCCAGTCGCCATCGCCATTCGGATCAAGCAGTGTCTGAGTCGCCAACCAATACGTGTGGTCACCGTCCGCCTCGGCGCCAGCAACCTCAAGATCTGCGGGGGAAGGGTGCTCATTCAATTCGCACAATGAGGCCGACCGGGCTTCCTGATCGATCCCGATCCAGTCATACTCTGCCCAGTAGCGCTCCAACACGTGATCCCAACGTTCTTCATCCCACCCGGAATCGGCGTCCTCGCGCGCCAGAGCCTCAACCGCGTCGCGGCTCATCAGTTCTACACGATGGAACATCGCCTTACGCACTGCCGTACGGAATGCATGCTTGTTCGTCGTAAACGCGATCGTTCCGTCCTCGTCAGCGCCGAACGCAACCTCGTTTCCAACCGTCTGTGTAGCAGAATTCGAGGCCTTGCCTTCAGCCAATGCCTCCCACTCGTCCAACAAGGAGGAGTCAACCGCACGAATCAGGCAAGCCAGCCAATCGATGATCGCCTCGACCTCGTCCGTCATCGCATCATCGGGAATAATCTGCTTCATGCCACGATATGCATCCGTCAAATAACGCAACAGCACGCCCTCGGAACGTCCCACGTCGTAACGGGAAACAAGCTCCGTGAATGTCATCGCGTTCTCAACCATCTCACGGACAACTGACTTTGGAGAAATCTCAAGATTCCCGATCCAAGGATTCGCCTTCACATAGGTTGCGAACGCCGACTCCAACAGATGAGCCAACGGCATCGGCCACGTTACCGATTCCAATGCTTCCATACGTTCGTCATACTCCATGCCCTCGGCCTTCATCGCGGCGACGGCCTCACCCTTGGCTACAGAACGCTGGGCAAAGAGCAGTGGACGAGGATCATCGAGAACCGATTCCACAACGGACAGAACATCAAGCGCATATGACGGCGAGTCAGGATCCAAGAGTTCAATCGCAGCAAGTGCAAACGGCGACAGGGGCTGATTCAATGCAAAATCATCGGGCAAATCAGTTGCCGCACGGAGCCTGGGACGATGTTCCTTCAACGCTTGAGCGGTAGAGACGTGCTCGACTACGCCCGCCTGCAACAACGAGGAGTAGATGTCGCCCAAGCGGCGAAGATGTGGGTTCGAGTCCTGGGAACGGTCATCGTTGCCCACGGCCAGCTCCACCAAATGGGCTCCAGGATCACGCCCTGCAACTTCCGCTCCGGCAAGAACATTCAAGACCATCGAGTGCGTCATTGAGAACTGTGAACGCAACTGTTCGGGCTGCTCTTGCGTCAAACGCGTGAACGTCGCCTTTGTCCACGAGATCGTTCCGTCGCCAGGGCCCTTACTCTTCTTCGCATGCTTCTTCTGGGTGCGCTTCAACTCACGCACGTCGCGAGCCGCTTCCTGGGCCGCACTGAGCTTCGCGCGCTCGCGGGCAGCCTCAATCTCATGCTCAGGAGCAAGAACACGCACATAGCCGACGGTGTCGAAGCCAGCGCGACCTGCACGACCAGCAATTTGATGGAATTCACGTGCTGATAGGTGACGCATCTTGTTGCCATCGAACTTCACCAATGACGTCAACAACACCGTGCGAATGGGCACGTTGATGCCAACACCAAGAGTGTCAGTTCCGCACACGATGGGGAGCAAGCCCTGCTGTGTGAGGCGTTCAACCAGTCGGCGATAGCGGGGGAGCATACCGGCATGGTGAACACCAATTCCCTGGGTGAGTAGAGACCGCAGAGTCTGACCGAATCCCTTCGCAAAGCTCACGGTTGCAAGCTCGGCGTTGATCTTCTTCTTTTGGTCATCGCTGATCAACGTGCGCTTATTAAATGATTGCGCAGTTGAAACGGCATCTTTCTGAGAAAAATGCACGATGTAGACCGGCCAGCGGCCCTCGTTGAACAGGCGCTCGACCGTGTCATCCAAACGATCGACAACATATTCAAATTCAAGAGGAACCGGGCGCTTCGCATTATCAATCAACGCGACCTCGCGTCCGGTGCGTTCCTGCCACGTACGACGGAAGAACGCGGTGTCACCAAGTGTCGCAGACATCGCGACAAACTGAGGTTTCGTGAGCTCCAGCAGGGGAATCTGCCATGCTGATCCTCGCTGCGGATCCCCGTAATAGTGGAACTCATCCATCACGATCATGTCCGCATCCAAGGATGGGCCTTCACGCAGAGACTGATTCGCCAAGATTTCAGCCGTGCAGCAGATAATCGGCGCCAGAGGATTGAGGGACACGTCGCCCGTCACCATGCCAACGTTCTGCGCACCAAAAAGTGCGACCAGATCGAAGAACTTCTCTGAAACAAGAGCCTTCAGAGGTGCTGTGTAATACGAGCGCCCACCATTCGCCATCGACACGAAGTGCGCGGCCAACGCGATCATCGACTTGCCCGACCCAGTTGGGGTTGCAGCAATAATGTGCTTCCCGTCGAGGAGCTCAAGGAACG
Source organism: Pauljensenia sp. UMB0895 (assembly GCF_030218905.1). Taxonomy (NCBI): domain Bacteria; kingdom Bacillati; phylum Actinomycetota; class Actinomycetes; order Actinomycetales; family Actinomycetaceae; genus Pauljensenia; species Pauljensenia sp. UMB0895. The sequence goes on from NZ_JASOQR010000013.1 coordinate 14,089, forward strand.
ACTCTTCCTGATGCGGATACAGTGGCCTGCCCGTTGAGGCCGCCCACGAAGTAAACGCTTCGTAGAGCGCATCAGGATCCTTCAACAGGCCATCGTCTTCCAACTGGTCCAGAAGTTCATTCAAGCTCGCTGTCATGGTCCCATTGTCCCAGAAAGACGACTGCCCCCAAACGCTGGTTATTAAATGTTTGGATAGAAGGGACAGGCGATGTGAGCCTGTGAATAACTGCCTGTTTAAGGAAACGCGTTCAACGATGAGCCTCGTACCCCGACCGCCAACTGGAAGTGCACCCAAGTGGTCACGTTGTGGATCGAAAAACGGGGAAAGCAGATCATGTGCCATGCTTAGCGCGTCCCGTTAGCCGTAACCCACCACAGTGGTGGACAAGAAAGGAGTGCGACGTGGAAGACCTTGCAAATCAGATTCTGGCGGTCGCAGACTGGCTCACGTTACACGTGACAGTCTGGGTTCTCGTTGGCACCGGCCTTTTCCTGACCATCGCTTCTCGTGGTGTGCAACTGAGGCATTTCCCGTCGATGATTCGCGCTGTCACCGGCTCGCGTCAAGGCGCGAAGGGCGGCATCTCGTCCTTCCAGGCGTTCACGATTTCGCTCGCCGCCCGCGTCGGCGTCGGCAACGTGTTCGGCGTGGCAGCAGCTTTGCTGATGGGTGGTCCGGGCGCAATTTTCTGGATGTGGATCGTCGCCCTCGTCGGGATGGCGACCGCATTCTTCGAGGCAACGCTCGCGCAGGTCTTCAAAGTCCGCGTTGCTGACGGCACATTCCGTGGCGGTCCCGCGTACTACATTTCGCTCGGTATGAAGAACAAGGTACTTGCCTCAGTCTTCGCTGTCATCACCGTTGTCACCTGCGCATTCGTCATCACCTCCGTCCAGTCGAACGCCATCGCAGGAACCCTGCTCTCTGCACTTGGTGACGCCGGCTCTGAGCCCGTCATCGCTTCACTCACCCGGGCACAGATCATCATCGGTGCCCTGCTGTTCGTCTTCTCCTCCATGGTCATCTTCGGCGGTATCCGCACCGTCGCCCGCGTGACCGAATGGATGGCCCCGATCATGGCCACGATCTACGTCATCATGGTCGCGATCATCGTCATCATGAACATCGGCCAGTTCGGAGCCGTCCTCGGCCAGATCTTCTCCTCCGCATTCGCGCCCCAGCCACTCGTTGGTGGCCTCGGTGGTGGCATTCTCGCCGCCCTGATCAACGGCACGAAGCGAGGCCTCTTCTCGAACGAAGCCGGCCAGGGCACTGCCCCGAACGCCGCTGCAACCGCGACTGTTGCGCACCCCGTGTCCCAGGGGCTCATTCAGTCCCTCGGCGTTTTCATCGATACGGTCATCGTGTGTACCGCCACCGCGTTCGTCATCCTGATCGCAGGCCCGGATGTCTGGGGAGCCGAGGGTATCAGTCCCGCAAACCTGACCTCCGTGGCCGTCGCGAACGAGCTCGGTCAATGGACCATCATGCCGATGGCCGTCCTCATCTTCGTCCTCGCGTACTCGTCGATCATCGCCGCCTACGTCTACTCCGAAACGAACATGACGTTCGTGACCGGCAAGAAGTGGGCAACCTGGACTGTTCGCGTTATCTCCGTCGGGTCCGTTGTCCTCGGTGCGCTGGTCTCGCTGGACCTGGTCTGGAACGCCGTCGATATTGCGATGGCCGTCATGACCGTCACCAACCTGATCGCCCTGCTCTGGCTCTCGAAGTGGGGCCTGGGTGCCCTGCGCGACTACGAAGCTCAGCGCAAGGCCGGCGTCGAGATCCCCGTTTTCGTCGGCACGGACAATCCGCTACTTCCCGGCGATCTGCCGACCGACACCTGGGCCGAGGAAAAAGTCTCCTGATGCCGCGCGATTGGACTTCCCGTCCGCCTTCGAAGTTGCTTGCTGAAACGGCTTCGTATTGACGAAGCCCATCAGAAAGCCATCCTGACTCAACGCCGGTGCTCCGGGCTCATGCCCGAGGCACCGGCGTTTTACCACACTGTTCACCTTCAGATCGACGAGATCGCCACCGCTTTGTAGGCAATCCCCTCACGTTCAGACAATTGCGTGTTGTGTGGATTCCACCGACTACGTCGGCGGGGCCAACGCGCCACGCAAAACTTGCCCTCGGGGACAACCTGCCTCCGCGGTGGCATATTCTGCTGGCCACACGGTGCCCTGAACATTGCCAGCGTGTGCCGACAAAAAGGCGCTCGCGGTTTAGGCTTTGACTATGAAGATCGTGCGTTTTTCTGACGGTGACTCACCACGTTATGGAGCCCTTGAAGATGGCTCAACCCGAATCGTTGTCCTGAAGGGCGACCCGCTGTTCAATCCGGTTGAGCCCGATGGGCGAATCGTTGAGCTTGATGAAGTTCGCTTGCTTTCTCCGGTCATTCCGCGTTCCAAGGTCGTTGCGATCGGTAAGAACTACGCCGATCATGCGCGCGAAATGGGAGGCGAAGCCCCGGATATGCCGGTCGTCTTCTTGAAGCCGAACACCTCTGTCATCGGCCCCGATGATCCGATCATTCGCCCGTCCTGGTGCGATGAACTGCATCATGAAGGCGAGCTCGCAGTCATTATTAAGTCCCTGGCAAAGGATGTTCCGGTTGAGGACGTCGACAAGGTCATCCTTGGATACACCATTGCAAACGACGTGACCGCTCGTGATATTCAGCGAGCCGACTCGCAGTGGACTCGCGCAAAGGGCTTCGACACGTCCTGCCCGCTGGGGCCCTGGATCACCGTTGACCCGAACTTGGATATCAACAACCTGCGGATCACGACCACGGTCGATGGCGAAGTTCGCCAAGACGATACGACCGCCAACATGATCCACAATGTTGCGGAACTTCTCTCCTACGTGTCGTCGATCTTCACGCTATTGCCCGGCGATGTCATCATCACCGGAACCCCCAAGGGGGTCAGCGAAATGAAACCCGGTCAAACCGTTGAGGTCACCATCGAAGGCATCGGCACCCTTCGCAACACGGTTCGAGACCCCGAATAGTATCGCCCCTTTTACCTGTTAAACCTGTGGGGAGCAGTTCATTGAACTGCTCCCCACAGGTCTGTTTTTAGGTGCTTGGCCCTGTCAATCGCCAGAAAGCCAGCCGGTTAAAAAATCAGCCCAGACGTGCACCCGCGACCAAAGCGAGAACGCGGTCGATCATCTCCGCAATTGTTTCGTGCGAGCATGCCAGGTTGAAGCGCGCCCAATCGGCGTAGTCGGCGCCCAGAGTCTTACCGTCATTGACTGCGATTCCGGCTTGCTCGCGCAGAGCGATCGCAGGTGAAGGATTCAGGCCTAAGCCCGCGAATCCCAACCACGACAAGTACGTGCCCTGCGGGCGAACGAAATCAATGGGGGAGTGTGCGATCGCAGCCTCGAGTGCATCGACGTTCAAGCGAATATAGTCGCGGACTTCGTCGAGCCACTCGACACCATTCTCGTAGGCTTCGATCGTGCCAACAGTACCGATCGTCGAAGCGTGGACATGCAGTTTTTGACCCTGCTCATCCCAGCGCTCACGAAGCGCCTCGTCGGGAAGAATCACTTGAGCGGACGGAAGCCCCGCGATATTCCACCCCTTCGACGCGGCGGTCGCCGTCACCGTGTGCGCGGCAAAACGCGGATCAAGACGAGCGTAGGAGAGGAAAGGAACCTCGTCGAGGACCAGGGGAGAATGGATCTCGTCGCTGAACACGAGAGCGTCATACTGGCTGACCAGCTCGCCGAGCGCACGAAGTTCAGCTTCGTCAAAAACACGGCCGGTCGGATTCCACGGGTTGCAGAGAATCACGAGGCCCGCGCCAGCCTCAAGACCTGTTTTGATGCCCTCCAGATCGAGCGCCCAACCCTTGCCACCGGCAGTATCGCCGTGAAGGGAGGGAACCTCGATAACGGGGTGGCCAGCCTCGGTGGGCATTGAAAGGAAAGGCATATAAGCCGGCGTCGGAACGATCACCGGCGTACCCGGGCGCATCAACTTGGTCATCGTCAGTTCCAATGCGGGGAGAACGGACGTCACGAGACGAACCTGGTCTGGGCGCAGATCCCAGCCGAAACGACGCTTTTGGAAAGAGGCGGTTGCTTCAGCAAGCTTCGGTGCCAACCACGACGGCTGGTAGCCCAATAGTCCATCATTGATGCAATCCGTCATCGCCTTCGCGACGCTGGGAGCAGTACCGAAATCCATCTCGGCAACCCACGCGCCGATCGTGGGGGAGCCATCCTTGCGGGTCATCCCCGTCCATTTCAACGAGCCCACGCGATGAAGCTCAGCATCAGTAAAGGTACGAATTGGCACGATTGCTCCTTTATCGGGTCGCCGAAGCAGGCATCGATACCCTCTGATGCCTGCCGAGAAAATGACGTATTGGGAACAAGCCTAGCCCCGACGAAAAATACTGCCCGCCGGGGCGAGTAAGATAAAAGCATCATGAGTGAAACGACTGCTTCCGGCGCCGACGTGCGCGTTCGATTCTGCCCCTCACCGACCGGTACACCCCACGTGGGAATGGTCCGAACCTGCCTGTTCAACTGGGCATACGCGCGCCACACCGGCGGTACCTTCGTCTTCCGTATCGAAGACACCGACGCTGCTCGCGATTCCCAGGAATCGTTCGACCAGATCCTCGACTCCCTGGCATGGCTTGGCCTTGACTGGGACGAAGGCGTCAACAAGGGTGGCCCTCACGGCCCGTACCGCCAGTCCGAGCGCATGGACATCTACGCTGATGTCGCAGCAAAGCTCCTCGAAAATGGTTTCGCCTACGAGTCCTACTCCACCCCCGAAGAAATCGAAGAACGCCACCGCGCAAAGGGTGAAGACCCGAAGCTTGGCTACGACGGCTTCGACCGTGACCTCACCGAAGAACAGGTCGCTGCATTCAAGGCTGAAGGCCGCAAGCCGGTTCTGCGCATGCGCATGCCCGACGAAGACATCACGTTCAACGACCTTATCCGCGGTGAAATCACCTTCAAAGCAGGCTCGGTTCCGGACTACGTCATCGTTCGTGCCAATGGCCACCCGCTCTACACGCTGGTGAACCCGGTCGACGATGCACTGATGGAGATCACGCACGTTCTGCGTGGCGAAGACCTGCTGTCCTCCACCCCGCGCCAGATTGTTCTCTATCGCGCACTCGAAGAACTCGGCATCGCCAAGTTCATGCCTCGCTTCGGTCACCTGCCTTACGTCATGGGTGAGGGCAACAAGAAGCTCTCCAAGCGCGACCCCGAATCGAACCTGCTACTCCACAAGGAAGCCGGCATGATTCCCGAGGGCCTGAACAACTACCTCGCCCTCCTCGGCTGGTCGATCGCACCCGACCGTGACATCTTCACGATGGACGAAATGGTTGAAGCGTTCGATATTGCTCAGGTGAATCCGAACCCGGCGCGCTTCGATCAGAAGAAGGCCGTCGCCACCAACGCCGAGCACATTCGTCGCCTCGACACCTGTGATTTCACCCGTCGCCTAGTGCCGTTCCTGGCACGCGAAGGCTACATGAGCGCCGTAATCTACTCCGAGCTCACCGATACCGAGAAGGCAACCCTCGACGCTGCTGCTCCGCTGGCGCAGACCCGCATTCAGACGCTCGGCGAGGCTGGTCCACTGATGCGCTTCCTGTTCGTCGGCGCAAGCGCCCTCGAGTACAACGAAAAGGCTGTTTCCAAGCTCAAAGATTCCGCTCCGGGCGTGCTCGCCGCCGCACGTGAGGTTCTTGCAGGACTCGATGACTTCAGTGCTCAGGCAATCAAGCCCGCGCTCGATGCCAAGCTGGTCGAAGAGATGGGTGTGAAGCCACGCTTCGCATTCGGCCCGCTCTTCGTGGCGATGACCGGCTCGAACGTGTCGCTGCCCGTTGTTGACTCGATGGCAATCCTGGGCAAGGAAGAAACCCTTGCTCGCCTTGATCGCTTCATCGCGACGCTCGCCTGATTTCCTCAACGCTTTCGTGCCAATCGGTTGCTACCGGCTGGCACGAAAGCGTTTGGGGGAGGCCAAGTGTGGCTTTCGGCATCTTCCGCTCTGATTCTCCGCTTTGTTTTCATCGTGAATGTGCGAGGTTCATCGCGGATCGCTGAACGTGAAAGACGTTGTTTCGATGCGCCATCTCCCTGATGAACGGGGAGGGGCAGGAGAATGTGAGTCGAAACATGCCCGCTCGATTTGGCATTAGTGCCACACTCGACTAATCTTTCTTTTCGTCGCAAGAAACCTCAGCGGTGACTGCGATTGCCAATGGGGTATGGTGTAATTGGCAACACAGCTGATTCTGGTTCAGCCATTCTAGGTTCGAGTCCTGGTACCCCAGCCATCGGAACGTATGTTTTCCGATAGGCCCCCATCGTCTAGCGGCCTAGGACGACGCCCTCTCACGGCGTTAACGCCGGTTCAAATCCGGCTGGGGGTACCAAACCGATTTGCTCGGTTTAACTTGAAGTTTTCACCATGAGAATTTCAGCGCCCCCATCGTCTAGCGGCCTAGGACGACGCCCTCTCACGGCGTTAACGCCGGTTCAAATCCGGCTGGGGGTACCATTTGCACTCATGCTTTGTGGCGTGGGTGTTTTTGTTTATCTGCCACCGGGCACTGACAGGATCGCGACTAGATGGTGATCCCGGCCTCGTACCCTGGGCGAGCGTGGAGCGCACTGAGGTAAATGTGAGCGGAAAATACTAACTTTCGACGCTCATAATTCGAGTGTGCGCCTATCTTTACGTAGACTGGTTCGGTGCGCACGCACAATCGGACGACGGTCCGAAATGAACGTCAGGAGTATCTGTGTCCCTCATTGACAAGATTCTGCGAGCCGGCGAAGGCCGTACACTCAAGAAGTTTGATCAGCTTGCCACCCAGGTTGATGCGTTGCAAGAAGACTTCGAAGCGCTCACGGACGAAGAACTCCAGGCAAAAACCGCCGAATTCAAGGCTCGTCTTGAAGAGGGCGAAACCCTCGACGACCTCCTCGTTGAAGCTTTCGCAACAGTCCGCGAAGCATCCTGGCGCATCCTGCGTATGCGTCCCTTCCACGTCCAGGTCATGGGGGGCATCGCACTGCACAAGGGCAACATTGCCGAAATGAAGACCGGTGAAGGCAAGACCCTCGTCGCCACGATGCCCGCATACTTGCGTGCACTAACAGGCAAGGGCGTCCACGTCGTTACGGTCAACGACTACCTGGCAAAATACCAGTCGGACATCATGGCTCGAGTCTACAACTTCCTCGGCCTGACTACCGGCTGTGTACTGGTCGGACAGAAGCCTGCAGAACGCCGTAAGCAGTACGAAGCTGACATCACCTACGGAACCAACAACGAGTTTGGCTTCGATTACCTGCGCGACAACATGGCATCCACCCTCGATGACATGGTTCAACGTGGCCACAACTACGTCATCGTCGACGAAGTTGACTCGATCCTCATTGATGAGGCCCGTACGCCACTCATCATTTCGGGTCCGGCCTCGGGCGACGTCAACCACTGGTACATGGAATTCGCTCGCATTGCACGCATGCTTGAGCGCGACGTCGACTACGAAGTTGATGAAAAGAAGAAGACCATCGGTGTTCTCGAAGCAGGTATTGACCACGTCGAAGACCAGCTCGGCGTCGAAAACCTGTACGAGGCAGCAAATACTCCACTGATCGGCTTCCTGAACAACTCGATCCGCGCCAAGGAACTCTTCCACAAAGACAAGGACTACATTGTCACCGACGGTGAAGTTCTGATCGTCGACGAGCACACCGGCCGTGTCCTTCCGGGGCGTCGCTACAACGACGGTATGCACCAGGCAATCGAGGCCAAGGAAGGCGTCGAAATCCAGGCTGAAAACCAGACCCTGGCAACGATCACCTTGCAGAACTACTTCCGCCTCTACCCGGAGGGCTCCCGCGCTGGTATGACCGGTACGGCAGAAACCGAAGCAGCGGAATTCGCCTCCACCTATAAGATCGGCGTTATCCCGATCCCGACAAACAAGCCGATGATCCGCAAGGATCAGCCGGACTTCGTTTTCCCATCTGAAGCCGGCAAGCTCAAGGCAATCATTGAAGATATCGCTGAGCGCCACGAAAAGGGGCAGCCGGTCTTGGTGGGTACCGCTTCGGTTGAAAAGTCCGAACTGCTGTCCCAGTTGCTCAAGCAACGACACATTCCGCACCAGGTCCTGAACGCAAAGCAGCACGCGCGCGAAGCTGCCGTTGTCGCAATGGCCGGTCGCAAGGGTGCAGTCACGGTGGCAACCAACATGGCTGGTCGAGGCACCGACATTATGCTCGGTGGTAACTCCGAGTTCATCGCTCAGGCAAACCTCGCGGCCAAGGGACTTGACCCGAAGGAAAATGCTGACGAATACCGTGCGGCGTGGCCGATCGCCCTTGAAGAAGCAGATGCGGCCGTCCAGGCAGAACGCGAAGAGGTCCGTGAGCTTGGTGGCCTGTACGTTTTGGGTTCAGAACGCCACGAATCACGTCGCATCGACAATCAGCTGCGCGGTCGTTCCGGACGTCAGGGTGACCCCGGCGAATCGCGCTTCTACCTGTCCATGGAAGACGACCTGATGCGCCTGTTCAACTCGGGTATGGCGCAACGCATCATGGCCTCGGGCGCATACCCCGAAGACCTGCCGCTGGAAAACAAGCTTGTTTCACGTTCGATCGCATCGGCGCAGCACCAGGTTGAAGCGCGCAACTTCGAAATTCGAAAGAACGTTCTGAAGTACGACGACGTGATGACCAATCAGCGTGAACTGATCTACGATGAGCGCCGTCGTGTCCTCGAAGGCGAAGACCTCGAGCCCCAGATGAAGAACTTCATGCGTTCACTGGTCACTGGAATTATCGATGAAAAGACCGGTGGTATCAGCCCCGCCGAATGGGACCTTGACGTTCTCTGGGATACGTTGCGTGGCTACTACCCACCGTCAGTGACCTATCAGGAAGTCGAAGAAGAACACGGTGGGGCAGGTTCGCTGGTTCGTGAAGACTTGGTCGAAGAAATCTACGGTGACATTACCGCTGTCTACGAGGATGCGGAAGAAGCTCTGAAGGCCAATCCGCTTGCTCGCGGTCAGCTTGGTGAAGAACCGATGCGTGACCTTGAACGTCGTGTTGTTGTCGCGACCGTTGACCGTCTCTGGCGTGAGCACCTCTACGAAATGGACTACCTCAAGGAAGGTATTGGCCTGCGTGCCATGGGTCAGCGCGACCCGCTCGTCGAATACAAAGACGAGGGCGCTCAGATGTTCCAATCCATGATGGAGCGCATCAAGGAAGAATCGGTCCAGCAGGTCTTCTCTGTTTCCCACCAGTTCGAGCGTGCTTTTGAACAGGCAAAGGAACAAGGCCTCTTTAAAGATGATGAATCTGCGAAGGAATCGGCAGAAGAACCGGCCGCCCAGGCCGAGTCTGCTGATGCGCCTGCTCCGGCCAGCCCCGTTGCCGCTGCTAAGGCGCAGGTTGTCATCGGCGAAGCTCAGCGCCTCAACCTGGCGAAGCTCAGCTACTCATCGTCCGATGGGACGGCAACGCAGGGCAGGGCAACCTCGTCTGGCGCGTCGTCGAATCGTGCTCAGCGTCGCGCGTCGGCAAAGAAAGCGCGTCATCGAAAATAAGCGCTGGCTCTCGCCTTGGTGATTATCTAAGAAGGCGACGATAAAAAACGAAAACTGCTCCCCAGAAGAACATCGTCATTGATGTTTTCTGGGGAGAAGTTCGTTTACTTCAATCGCTGTGAACTTCTAAGCGATTTCAAGAGCGGTCGTCATCCAGCGACCTTTGAACTCTTGTAGGCGCAGTGCCACCGCATAGCATCGTGCAGCACCGCGAATAACGACGGACGCTTCAACTTTTCCGGGGCTGGGCTCGCTTGCTCGCCACGTGACGGGGATACACCCTGTTCGGGTTTCTTCGTCGCCTTCTTCCCGGAAACTCAGGTGTTTGAAAGCGTTGAAAAGTTGCGGAAGCATCCAGCGCTCCAGCTGACGTTTGTCCCTGAGATCAAGGACTGCCTCGATGGCTGCGCGGGCAAAACCTGCAGCCCACGGTCCCACGTCAGGAAGTGTGTCTGGATAGTGCCCGTAGGGAGTAGCCCGCGATTCGAGCCATGTCCGAGTGTCAGCTTGTTGCTTCGGAGGAACGTCGATTGTGAGGTCCCAGCGAAACATGCGACGTTCGGGCATGTACGGGAAGGAGGCTGGCATCGTTGCCATTGGTATAGCTCCTCTTATCTTGAGATTCTCGGTGTGTTTGACTGTGTTCATCGTCCGTCATGTAGACATGAAGGGCTGATTGTGTACCGCTGTATTTGCTACTCCCTTCCTTGCGCTGGGGATGTGGTGCGCGCGTTAAAAAGTGCCATCGAATGAGGTGCGATATTGCGACGCGCCGATATAGGTTTTTGTGTAAAGGTTGTTTATGAGTTATGAGTGTGCGGTCTGTGGGTGGATGCTGTCAATAGATTTCAAGTCCTGTGGATAACTTTTTACCCCTGAATGCTTTTCAACTGTTCTTCGTAACGACAAAAGCCCTAGAAGAGCTAAAAAATGGTGTTTTTTCAAAGAAAAATGATGAGTTTGAAGCGGCGCATCATCGCCTCATCAGGGTTATAGTGCTCGCATGTGTTGCGAAGAGAGGAAGCTATTTGCTTCAACGCGCTCAATGACAAGCAAGACACAAGGGTAAGTGTGGAACACTGAAGCTATGCGCGTATATTTCCCCGCTCTATCGTCTGATCTTGGCGAAGAACAGATTTCTTTGCGACAGGCCTTCGTAGCCGTTCCTTCCCCAGACATGGGGCGTGAGGACGTTGAAGTGCTTGAAGATGATGCGCAGGTCGAGGCTGCGTTGGCTTCGCTGATTCTTCTGCGCGATGCCCCAACGCATGCATATGCGCGTATTGTGCTTGCAACTGACATTCAAACGGACGCAGTGCCTTCTGGAACCGGAGTGCTTGAAGTCAACAATGTTCGGTGTGATTGGAACGATGTCGTTGCGATTCTTGCCGATGATGGTGAAACATCGGAGCAGGTTCGGCGCGTGATAGAAGCCGATAATCAAGACCAGGCAGACCACGCGATTAGTGATCTCTGGGAGTTTCCTCTGCAGTGGTTTGATGTGTCGGAACGAGATGCGCTGCGCGAGATTCTGAAGTAGGAATCTGTATTTACTGATCCCTGATGCATCGTGTGTGGGGCTAGCGTGATCAACGCTAGCCCCACACACGATGAAGCAAGGCCTTTCCCTTCCTCCCTGACAAACCGTCTATTGAAACGGAAGGGGATAATGTGTCGCCTGGAATCAGAAGTCGATCGACAAGCTTGAACCCCCGTTTGCTTTGGGGCGAACATGGATCTGATCGCTGATCTGCTTTGACATCTCTTCGACGTGGCTGATGACACCAACGGTTCGACCACTCTGGCGCAACGCATGCAGGTGGTGCATGACGACATCACGCGTATCGGAGTCCAATGAGCCGAATCCTTCATCGATGAACATCGATTTGATTTCCGTGCCCCCCGATTCAGCAGTGACAATGTCAACCAATCCCAACGCCAGTGCGAGAGAGGTATAGAACGTTTCGCCACCGGACAACGTTTGGGTCTTGCGAATGCGGTCTGTTTCCAGATCGTGAATTGCCAACCCCAACCCAGACTTCTTTGAACGAGTGCCATCTTCTGGTCTGCAGATCAGTTGGTAGCGACCACCGGAGAATGCGCTGAGACGAGGATTCGTCGCATCCAAAACCTCATTGAGACGCGACACTAGCACCCATGATGATAGGGGAGTCGAACTGAGATTGAGAGATCCACCGTTGACGATATTCACAAGACGCTGGTACGGAGCAACTTCTGCTCGGACATGGTCGAGCTCTGCCACGGCGGTCTTAAAGTGCGTGTGAGCATCGTCAATCTGTCCCACAAGAGCACTGAGCTGACCACAGCGGTGTTGCATGGCATCGCGCGCAGCCGTCGCATTGGTATCCGCTTCTTCCAAGGCCGCCGTAGACTGCACACTTCGATCAGCAACATTGGCAAGACGTTTGTCCAGGAGTTGGTTTCGCGTTATCTGAAGATCACTCTGATGGGAGTCAATCTGGTCCTTTAATGCACGGAGCTCTTCGCCAGCGATGAAATGTGAATCAACGAAAGCGAGGGCTTCCTCGATGGAAGCGCACGGCGAATCAGTGAGAGCCTGCGTCAGCGCATTCGTTGTAGTTTCAAGGCGCGCATAGCTTTGATTCCACTCTTGGAGGTGCTTGTGATGCGTGCGAGCTTCAGTCAAAGAATCGCTGACATTCGCCAGATGCGCTTCGATTGATTCAAAGGTTCCACGGCCTTCTTCACACCGAGCCTGCTTCGTATCGATTGATTGGGCAAGCGAAGAGTGTTGTGACTGCGCCTTGCCAATTTCAACCTTGGTTTCAGCGAGCTCGTCTTTCACACGGCTAATGTTCTGCTCAAGTTCGGCCAGAGCCTGATCAAGTTCCTTGATCGTTTGAGACAACGCTGAATGCTTGTCGATTCTTTCTTGAGCATTCTTGATTTCGAGTTCCAACGAAGCTTTATCCGCACGTGCAATTGTGTTTCCGCTCGCTATGGCTTGGTTGGTCTGAGCGTGAAGCATATGTGCTTCGTTCAATTCCTGCTCTGCTTTCGAACGCGCCTGATCGACAGCATCAAGGTCTTCGAGGGTGACAGCGTCCGTCTGGTCGATACGTGCCGGAGCTGGATGCTCCACCGAACCACAAACAGGGCAGGGCTTGCCGTCTTCAAGCTGGGTGGCAAGACTGCCACTGGCGTGATCCATCCACCGCATATGTGCTTGGAGGGAAGCGATGTTAGCTTCTTGCGCCCGGCGACGAGCACTTTGAATGTTCTTAGCCCTGATCTTGAGGATTTCGATATGCTCAGCGACTTCACATGCAGCCTGGTAACGCGGTTGTAAGAGCGCCATGTCGCGTTCGCCTGTTGCGAAGAGCTCCAAGTCTTTCAACATGTTTTCGCGTCCCTGAAGGGCGCTTTCACGCATTTTGGGAAGCTGGGAAAGCTGGTCTTCAAGCTGGGTGCGTTTCTGGGTGAGTACAGCAAGTGAGGCTGTTAATGCCTCTTGTTCTTCGCGTTCATTACTGAGTTCGTGCTCGAGTGACGTGAGGTTCTCAAGAGTTGCTTTCTTGGCACTGAGAGCTTCCACAATGGTGCTGAGTTCTTCTAAAAGCTCGTCAACCATGTGAGAGGAAAGAGAATCTTCCTCAATATGCGAAAGGGTCGTGAACCGTGAGCGAAGCTGACGATGCGCAGTGAGAAGCTCGGTATTTTTGACTGACATATAGTCGCGAGCGTCGGTGAATTGACGAACCGGCCCAGAGAGCGAGGAAGCAATAAGAGCATCGGAATGACGCTTCTTGTACTGATCAATGATCAAAGCGTGCTCCATCAGCATCTCCAAGTGAGATTGGAGTTCCATGCGTTCTTCAACCAAGGAGTTCAAGGCGCGGGTAGCTTCGAGCTCGCGGTGACATGCTTCGGCTATATCGATCAACCCGGGGAGCTTGGCTTCTTCTTCATCGCATACGCGATGAGCACTCTGGGCGAGAGTGATCGCCAGCGTCGATGCCTGCTGTGAATCGGGGTCAAGAGGATCGACATCCGCAAATGATGAGGGGGAATCCTGTGAAGCTAAGAAAGGAGAATCGTGGGAAGAATCAGCATCTGCGGGGCGAATGAAGTCCTGAAGGTGTCCGTACAGGCTCTCTAGATCGCTGAAACGACGGGTGACCTCGCGTTCTGCCTCTACTACGTCATCTGAATGTTGTTTTGATACTTCAGCAAGCTTCTTTTGGAAGGTCGTAAAAAGATGAGTGTTGAAAATATCTTTCAGAAGCGCTTCACGTTGCTCTGACTTTGCCATCAAGAAATCAGCGAACTTTCCTTGAGGAAGAACGACGGTTTGAACGAACTGGTCTTTTGTCAGACCAACCGCTTGCGTGATCCACTGATTCATCTCGGCGGCGTTACGGCCGATGGGATCCCCATCAACGTAGGTAAAATGACCATCGGCTGATTCGACGGGGTGTACCTGAATCAACGTCAACTGCCCGTTACGCGCAGTCTTATTGCCCTCGGGGATATATGTGGGTTCTCGGTAGACCTTGAAGAAACCTTCGGAGACTTCAAAGACTAGTTCGACATAGGACTTCGCTTTGGCCGGAACATGGTCAGAACGCAAGCGATCCTTCGTTGAGTCGCTTCCGCGCGCAACAATTCCGTACAATGCAAATGTAATCGCATCAAGAATTGTTGATTTTCCAGCCCCGGTGGGTCCTTCAAGCAGGAACAAACCGGAGTCGTCGAATCGGGTGAAATCGATCGTTTCCTTTCCAGAGAAAGGGCCGATTCCTGCGAACTCGATACGAATCAGCTTCATATCAGGCCTGCTTCCTTACTTGTTCCCACGTGTCTTGAATGATGCCTCTCTCGGTGTCGGTGAGTTTTGCTCCGCCTAAGAGCTCAAAAAACTCGAGAGAGATTTCAGTATCGCTACGAGACGAAACCGCAGATACTCCCGTGTGAGACGGCGGAGTAAGCGATGACTCGTGCTGGATGATCAACGCGTACGGATAGATCGTTTTCAACCGTGGGATCATACGATCGGGTCGAAGATCATCGGTCACCGTGATGGAGCAATAGGATGCTTGATCATTCGGGTCAGGGTCAGTGATCAGCTGGTCCATCGTTCCGCGTAGAACAGCAATCGAACGATGAACAGGAATAGCAATCGGTTGCGGGTGAAGGTATCCCGCTTCGTCCACTGCATCGGTGTCCAGCAAGTACACGCGCTTGGTTACCCGATATTCCGAGAAAGAATATGCGACTGGTGAACCCGAATAGAACACGGGAACAACGGTTCCTGAAATCTGTTGAGGACGGTGCAGGTGCCCAGCTGCGACGTATGCAAGGTGTGCCACCGGCGCGTTTTTCCCGCCAAGCGTGTCAAAGATTCCCGCCGGCACATGGGCAACGCCACCGACTTCGATATTGCGCTCTGAATCCGATGCGCTACCGCCGGTGATAAACGCATGAGGCATCGCAATCGCCGGACGCACATCACCCTGAGCGCGGCGTTTACGCAGGTCGTTATGGATTCGACGCAACGCTGCCCCCATTACGGCTTCGTGTGAGCGCGCCAGGGGAACAGGCAGTGAGGTTTCTTCATCGATCTCTTGATCGGACAGGATCTGACGAACAAGGTCAGGTTCAAGATAAGGCACGGGATAGATCAACGCACCGTCGTCGAAAGTGCCGCACTCAATCGCAGTGCCGATTCGTTCCGGTTCAGTCTCTATGACAAGTGAATCACTGAGAAGAGCAGAGAACATTCCCAAACGAATGGGGCCATCGTGATTCCCGGACGTCAGAATAATGCGCGTATGACCAGCCAAATCGGTCAAGTAGCGGGACAACTGGCGTACTGCATGAACCGGTGGAACGCTACGGTCAAAAACATCGCCACTAATCAGAACAACATCGACTTTGCGCTGGATAACCAGTTCCTTTAACCAGCTAAAGAAGGCATCAATGGAGTCAGATAGGGACTCGCCGTGAAGCGTGCGCCCAACGTGCCAATCCGATGTGTGAAGAATCTGCATGCTTCTAGTGTGAGGCATACCGTGTACAAACCGAATTGCACTCTCGACGGATTAGTCCTTTGGCCAGTGGAAATGATCAAGAATCTGGTCGTGAAGCAAGCCGTTTGATGCGAGTGCATTCGCTCCCCAGGGGCCTGCTACTCCGGACAAAGACGTAAAGCGCCCACCTGCTTCAGTCACAATTGGCACCAGCGCGGCCATGTCATAAAGCTCAAGCTCAGGTTCACAAGCGACGTCAACAGCGCCGGTGGCGACCAACATGTAGCTGAAGAAATCACCGTAGGCGCGCGTGCGCCAAACGCGAGCCTGCAAATCAATGAACTCGTCGATCCGCCCAACTTGCTGCCAACCCGTCAGCGACGAATACGATAGCGACGCCTCCGACAGGGCATTGATTGTGGAAACGTGCAGAGTATGAGGGGCATTCGAGCCAAACTGTTCCCATGCTCCGCCACCTTGGGATGCCCACCAGCGTCGTCCCA
This sequence comes from Pauljensenia sp. UMB0895, assembly GCF_030218905.1. NCBI lineage: Bacteria > Bacillati > Actinomycetota > Actinomycetes > Actinomycetales > Actinomycetaceae > Pauljensenia > Pauljensenia sp. UMB0895. The sequence goes on from NZ_JASOQR010000013.1 coordinate 30,242, forward strand.
ACGCAGGCGCCGACACAACACCGACAACAACATCGGAACCATCAACCAGTGCAATCAATGTCGCCCACACGGGGACATTGCGCACAAAGTTCTTCGTGCCATCGATCGGGTCAATGATCCAACGTCGCGTCCCCGCCCCAGACGAACCGCGTTCTTCTCCGTAGATCGCATCATCTGGGCGGCGAGTCGCTAACGCAGTGCGGATCATGTCTTCGACACCACGATCCGCGTCTGACACGGGCGTGAGATCAGGCTTTGACTCAACAACAAGATCAGATGCTTGAAAGCGCGCCATTGTGATTTCATCAGCGTGATCAGCAAGATCTAATGCTATTTTCAGATCATCAGCGTAACGAGAGTCAGGCATGTCTTCACTCTAGCGCGCATCGCGTGACGCTTGCTTTGCCACGTTAACGGCATCAAGCAGGCGACGCGCTGACAGTGCCATAGCGTTGCGACGCGCAGAGTCTTCATGACAGACAGCCTCAAACGGGGCCTCGCCACGCACCCAAGCGTCGATTGCGCAACTCGGTTCGCCCTCCGCATGGGAACAGAGGGGGAGGCACCACGAGGTTGCTTCTGCAACTTCCGGGAATACTCCCAGAACGTCTTCTTCGTCTACGTGCCCCAGGCCGAAAGAACGGACGCCGGGCGTGTCCATAATCCATCCGCCCTCGGGCAGTTCGAATGCTTCGGAGGAAGTGGACGTATGGCGTCCCCGTCCCGTCACTTCATTGACGTGCCCGACACTGCGGTGAGCATCAGGAACCAGCGCATTGATCAGCGTTGACTTTCCGACACCCGAATGCCCGACAAGCACGGAGAAATGACCCGCAAGCTCGCCCTTTAATGCCCCGAGTCCCTCAGTGGGAGTGGCCTTACCACCCTCAAGCGCCTGCGTAACAATAATGCGGAAGCCAAATGGAGTATAGGTCGCAAGAAGCTCGCTTGGGACGCCAAGATCGGACTTCGTGAGGCAGAGGATGGGGGTCATTCCGGCTTCATATGCGGCCACCAAACATCGGTCAATCATGCCGGTTCGAGGTGGCGGATCGGCCAGCGCGACGACGATACACATAGTGTCCGCGTTCGCGACAATCGCCTTTTCTCCGCGTTGGTCGGGTGCATCTTCCAATGATCGACGAAGGATGGAAGTACGTTCTTCGACGGCGACAATTCGAGCCAGCGTATCGACGCGTCCCGAAACGTCCCCGGTTACGCGCACGCGGTCACCCATGATCACCGACCCGCGCTTCAGCTCTTTGGCGCGAACAGCATTCAGAGTTGTCGCGTCGTCCATCCTGACGCGGTATCGCCCACGATCAATAGCAATGACGTGCCCGAGCGGTGAAGTAGACCAATCTGGGCGAATTTTTGTTCGTGGACGCTTTGACTTTCCTGCGCGAACTTTGACGCGCGGATCGTCGGTTCCAGTGTCACGCCTCAATGGAAGCCTCCTTGCTTGAAGCGACAAGCGATGCCCACATGAAAGGGAAATCGGGCAATGTCTTTGATGTGCACGCAATATCGTCCAGCGTTGTGCCCGGAATTCCCAATCCTAGGATTGCTGCGAAGGTTGCCATTCGGTGGTCGGCATAGGCGTGGTGGAGCGCGGGCGTCGGAGTGGTGGGGGGAGTGATCGCCAGATAATCTGTCCCCTCATCGACCTGGCAACCACATGCCCGCAGTTCTGTTGCCAAAGCGGCTAGACGGTCAGTTTCATGACCTCGCAGATGACCGATACCTCGTAGAAGCGAAGGTGAATCAGCGAAAACGGTGAGCGCAGCAATCGTCGGCGTGAGTTCCCCGACATCTGCCAGATCCACATCGATTCCGCGAATATGGCCGGCCTTCGCGCTCACAGTCAGTGCGCCATCGTGTAGAGTAACGTCGGCTCCCAGCCGTGGAAGAATGTCGCGCCATGCGTCACCGGCCTGCGTCGTTTCGGCGGGCCAATGCGGGATCGTCACCTTTCCGCCACACACCAGTGCGGCTGCGAGGAAAGGGCCAGCATTCGACAGGTCGGGTTCGATCGAATTGACGAGGCCGCGCGACCGTTCGTTGATGACATGCCAGGAATGGAACGCGGGGGCACCTTCGTCTATTTCCTCGACATCGCATCCGCGCGCTCGCATGGTCTGACAGGTCATTTCAATGTGGGGGAGCGAAACGACTTTACCGAGTGCACTGATCGTTACAGGATGGCTGAGCATAGGCGCAACCAACAGCAGGGATGACACGAATTGTGATGATGCGCAAGCGTCGACCGTGATTGTTGCTCCCGCCGGAAGGTGGAGTGGTCCTTGAATAGTGAAAGGCAGGAATCCTTCTTCGCCGTGGTAGGTGATCGTGGCACCACACTGCGCAAGAGCGTCCAGGAGTGGCTTGAGGGGGCGTAGACGAGCGCCCTCATCACCATCGAAATGAGTGATCCGACTGTTGAGTGCAGCCAAGGGCGGAATAAAACGCATCACCGTGCCGGAAAGCCCACAATCGATGGAGATCTCATCGGTGTGCTCTGGCGCTTGAGGATCAAGAGGGACAACGTGCGCCGAGGTGCCGGAAAACTCAATGTCAGCGCCCAACAGTCGAAGGGCGTCTATAAACAATCGAGTATCCCGCGAATCAAGAACCCCGGTCAGTGAAGAAGGAGAATCAGCGGTCGCTGCAAGATAAAGCTCACGAGCCGACAGTGACTTCGACCCGGGGATCTCAATAGTTGCATCTAACGTGCCCGATGCTACGGGCGCCTGCCATAGGCGGGAAGTCAAGCGGAAACCTTTGTCGCCAGAGCTTTCTCACGTTCTAGGGCGCGGCGTGCCTGCCACTGATTGACTCGCCATGACACTGACGGGGCACCCACGCGATCTGTGCTGGCCAGCGCATATGCTCCAGCAAGTGCGAAACGGGATGCCATTCCAGAGGTCATTTCACGGCGCTCAGCGCGACTACGAGCAGTCCAGAGCGGATGATTCACAAGAGCCATCGGAATCGAAATAGCCGCAAGAACCGTAGCGCTTGTCCGAGGAGCCTTACCAAGAGCAAAACATGTGGCTGCACCCAGCATCACGCCACCTAAAACCCGCGTTGCAACAGTCAGCTGCTCATCGGTGGGAACGGCCTCGCCCGCCACCGTATCCATCAGCGGACGGACAACGTGAGCGCGCTCGACGTGCACTTCAGGCTCACGCAGAGCTGAAATGCCATCGAGGAGGGCGGGAAGCGCCAAAGCTGGCCTTGCACATGCACGAAGAAGATTCATGCCTCTATTGTCCGATGAAAAGCGGTTTTCGTGAGCCACAACGCGCTTGATTATGGAATACAAACCTCGTCCGCACGCGTTCACAGACGTATGAACCACACGATTTGGGTCTCCAACGCTTACCCTTAAGAGTGATGACTACTTTCGACAACGCTTCTCGTCCCTTTGTAGAAGTGGAACTAGATCAGACATTCGTCCGCGATGCCATCCCGTACGAAAAAATGCTCTTCCGCGCAGCACTGCGACTGACAGGTAACAGAACAGACGCTGAAGACCTCGTACAAGAGACCTATCTTCGCGCATATGCGAAGTTCCATCAATACGCTCAAGGCACCAATTTGAAAGCCTGGCTCTACCGGATACTGACGAACACCTTCATCTCCGAATATCGCAAAGCGCAACGTCGCCCCAAACACTCGCCTAACGAAGACGTCGAAGACTGGCAGCTCATGCAAGCAGCTTCTCACGACTCAGTTGCTTTGGAATCGGCGGAAACCGAAGCTCTCGCTCGGATTCCGTCAACACAAATTCAAGAAGCATTACACAGCCTGAGCGACGAACAGCGAGCAGTTGTTGTACTCGCCGATGTTGAATCGCTCAGCTACAAAGAGATTGCCGACATACTCGACATTCCGATTGGAACCGTCATGTCGCGTCTCTCTAGAGGCCGAGCAAGCCTGCGCCGAACACTCGCAGACCTTGCCAAAGAATATGGAATTACAGGAGATAACAATGAGTGAAGCCATCGGATGCGACGCGTTCCGAGAAGCGCTCTTCGCCCTGGTGGATTGTGAAGAATGCGAAGAACGTCGCTCGCTCATTGATACCGGAACAGTCGAAGGCCCCTGCGAACGCGAACGCCTTGCCTTGATCGCGCATGCTTCTGGATGCGAGCACTGCGCCCAAGAATTAGACCGTGAACGCCATGTGCGAACCGCGTTGCGACACTTCTTCGATGACGAGCCTCTTCCCGAAGGATTCGAAGCCCGTCTGCTTGCTCGCCTCTCATCGGTTCAGGTTGAAACAACATCTGTATATGTCGAAACGTCAGGGCAGTGACGTGTGTCGCTAGGGCGGTCAGCCTGTTGGCTTAACCGCTGTTTTTATGGGAAACTGTCAGGGTTGAATTCAAAACTTGAGGAGATCAACATGTCGAAGAGGGGCCGCAAGCGTCGCGATCGTAAGAAGCACGGTGCGAACCACGGCAAGCGTCCAAACGCATGAGCCGTCTTTAACGCAATGCCCGGAGGCTAAAGCCTCCGGGCATTTTGTTTTATCAGTTTCCTTCGCATTACTCGCGAGGCGTCGCCCCCGTCCATTCGTACCACCCTGAATGCAGTACGAGCCACGCCATCAAGGCGTATCCGGACTGGCCGGGAAGCGTCAGCCCTGAATCCGTTCGCGCCCTCGAGGCTGCCATGTCTTCAAACCACTGATCGTGCGCAACAAGGGGAGTGTACGTATCAACGTAAGGAAGGCCACGGCGCTGGCATACTTCACTCATCGAACGGGAAAGCTGAGCAACCGACGACGAATCGCTCCCGGCAAGAGGTGGAGGTCCCACCACGAAGCAAGGAATCCCCAGCGAGGCGGCACGATCGGTGATATTCGCCAGATTCAAACGCGAACGAGCCGAGCTTAAACCCGCTGAAATATCAGCGGTACCAACACCGACAATCAAACCGCGAGGTCCTTCGGCACCCAAGCGGAGCCCGACTTCCGATTCCCAACGCGCTGCCAGGCTATTCGTGGATTCCCCGGGAACACCCAATGTCATCACCGTTGGAGCCGTTGCAAACTCTGATCGAGCAAGCACGCGACCAATCCAGCCGAGCGCTCGCGGGTCACCAGTTCCAGTGACCAGTTCGTCTCCGATAACGCAAAGTCTCATTGGGCTCCCTCGAGTCAGCGAGCAAATGCTGCTGCCATGAGTTCGGCGTTCTGCCGCTTGTGATCCGATCCTCGACCGGCTGCGGTTGTTGCCGATTCGGGGCGAGAGACAAGGCGAACAGGACGTTCAAACTCCATGAACATATTGAGTGCCAGGAACGGCCAGGGACCTTGGTTCTTCGGCTCATCCTGAACCCACATAATTTCTGCGTGCGGGTAGCGGGCAAGCTCTAAAGCAAGCTCCTGGGCGGGAAGCGGGTAGAACTGTTCAAGACGAATGATTGCCGTTGAACGATCGCCACGCGCTTTGCGTTCCTTAACAAGGTCATAGTAAATGCGTCCGGAACAGATCAAGACCCTAGTGACCTGCGTTGCATCAATCGACGGATCAACTTCACCAATGATTGGTCTAAAGGTCCCAGATGTGAAGTCTTCAATCTTAGAAGTTGCGGCGGCAAGACGGAGCAGTTGCTTGGGCGTGAAGGCAATCAGAGGCTTACGCGGGCGTCGATAGGCTTGCTGACGCAACATATGGAAGTGATTAGCCGGAGTAGACGGCTGAACGATCCACATATTGTCCTGGGCAGCCAACTGCAGGTAACGCTCGATACGCGCCGACGAGTGGTCGGGACCCTGACCTTCGAAACCGTGGGGAAGCATCATCACCAAGGAAGAACGCTGGCCCCACTTCTGCTCGGCGGAGCATACGAACTCATCGATGACGGGCTGCGCACCGTTCGCGAAGTCACCGAACTGTGCTTCCCAGACGGTCAGAGCATCGGGACGTTCCACCGAATAACCGTAGTCGTATGCGAGCACCGCATACTCCGACAGGGGAGAGTCGAAGATATCGAACTTCGCCTGCGTTGGGGTCAGGAACTGAAGCGGTGTGAATTCACGGCCGTTCGTGTTGTCGTGAAGAACAGCGTGGCGCTGGACGAAGGTCGCGCGACGTGCGTCTTCACCCGAGAAACGAACGGGCGTTCCCTCCATCAGCAGTGTGCCAAGAGCCAAGAGTTCGCCGAATCCCCAGTCAATGGGACGCTTCCCGTAGGCCATTTCTTGGCGTCGCTCGCAGAGCTGAGCCATCTTCGGATGCGGGGTAAAGCCGGGCGGGAAGGAAACGTGAGCGTCACCGATGCGGCGGATTTCTTCCGTCGTTGTTGCTGAGTGCCAGCCAATCATCATGCCGGAACCGGGCAACTGAGAGTCGGGCATCAACCAGCCGGCGCTTTCCTTCTCAGCATCATCTTGCGGTGCCCACCCGTTTTCGCGAGTTTCGGACAGGATGCGCGAGAGCTCGTTCTCGTACGCGGTCGCCGAAGCGAGGGCCTCGTCTTCTGTCAGTTGGTGACGACCAACGAGGTTCCGCGTGTAAACGGTGCGTGTCGACGGGATCTTATTAATCAATCCGTACATGACGGGCTGGGTCATCGACGGGTCATCACCTTCGTTGTGACCGCGACGGCGGTAGCAGACCATGTCGATGATGACGTCCTTATGGAACGTATTGCGGTACTCGAAGGCGAGTGCTGCCATGCGGACAACAGCTTCCGGATCGTCGCCGTTCACATGGAGGATCGGTACCTGGAGGCCCTTGGCAAGGTCGGTGGGGTAGCGGGTCGAACGGCCAGACGTTGGTCCGGTTGTGAAGCCAATCTGGTTGTTCACGATCACGTGGATCGTGCCACCGGTCTTGTAACCGGTCAGCTGGCTCATATTGAAGGTTTCCTGGACAACACCTTGGCCAATGAACGCGGCGTCGCCGTGAACCAGAACAGGGATAATTGGCAGGCTTTCATCGCCAAGCGCTTCCTGCTTGGCGCGGACAATGCCTTCTAGGACGGCGTCGGCGGCCTCGAGGTGCGATGGGTTAGCGCCCATGTACACCTTCGTTGCCACACCGTCTTCCAAGGTGTAGACGCCCCAGGTTCCTAGGTGATACTTCACGTCACCGGAGCCCTGAACCGACGAAGTATCTTGGTTTCCTTCAAACTCGGAGAAGATCTGCGCGTAGGACTTGCCAGCAATATTCGCCAGAACATTCAGTCGACCACGGTGCGCCATTCCGATCGCAACTTCGTGGATACCTTCTCGTGCCGATCGTGCAAGGACCTCATCAAGAAGCGGGATCAGTGACTCGCCACCTTCAAGGGAGAAACGCTTCTGTCCCATGAACTTGGTCTGAAGGAACTCTTCGAATGCTTCGGCGCGGATCAGCGTCGATAGAATTCGACGCTGTTCAACTGGAGTGGGAACTTCGTAGGGGAGTTCGATGCGGTGCTGGACCCACTGTCGTTGCTCGGGATCCTGAATATGCATGTATTCAATGCCGACGCTACGCGTGTACGTGTCGGACAGGCGAGTCAGGATATCGCGTAGCAACATTTGCTGTTGGCCACCGAATCCGCCGGTCGGGAAGGGACGATCGAGGTCCCATACGGACAGGCCGTACTGGGTGATATCCAGGTCGGGGTGGCGGCGCACGCGGTATGCCAACGGGTCCGTGTCTGCGGCAAGGTGACCGCGTGAGCGGAATGCGTGGATCAGCTCTACGATGCGCGCGGGCTTCCCCTTCTCACGCTCGACGTCGTACTCGTGGTCCGCTTCCCAGGCGTAGGGGTACTGGGGGATGTGAAGTGAAGAGAAAACGCGTTCGTAGAATCCATCCAGACCCGACAGCTTTTTATCGATGAGCGCGAGGAACTGGCCGGAGGCCGCACCTTGAATAATGCGGTGGTCGTAGGTCGACGACATAAACATGGTTTTGCCGATGCCCATTGCAGCCAGCTTGCGCGGGGAAACTCCGCGGTATTCGGCGGGGTAGTCGGTTGCGCCAACACCGATAATGAGGCCCTGCCCCTTCATTAGGCGAGGAACAGATGTTGTTGTACCGATTGTTCCAGGGTTTGTCAGAGTAACGGTTGCCCCTTGGAAGTCAGCGGTACCAAGATCGCCTGTGCGCGCACGCTTGACCAGATCCTGATATGCGTCAACGAATTCCATGAAGGTCATGGTGTCTGCCTTGTGGACGACCGGGACCATCAGAGAACGCCCGCCGGAGGCGTTGGTGACGTCAATTGCTAAGCCGAATCCGACGTGGGCTAGACGGTGGATCGCGGCCTTGGTGCCTTCCATCTGATAGCGGACGTTCATATCCGGCATTTCGCACAGAGCCTCGACCAAGGCGTAGCCAATCAGGTGGGTGAAGGAAACCTTGCCACCAACGGTGCGCGCCAAGTGAGCGTTGATCAGAGCGCGGTTTTCAATCAGGAGCTTCGCAGGTATCTGACGCTGTGACGTTGCAGTGGGAACAGAGAGGGATTCATCCATGTTCTTCGCGGTTGCGCGTGCCACGCCCTTGAGGATGTGGAGCTCGTCTTCCTCGGCAAGATCAGTGTTGAGTGATGCGGCGGTGTGGCCGTGCATCTGACGAGTATAGGGAGACGTTGCTTCCATGATGCGCGCCGGAGGAGCCGGGGGCAGGTCAGAACGCGTCACGGACTCCACGTTCGTTTCCGGTGCGTCCGCTTCGGGTTCCTCGAACACAGATTCAGCTAAGATACGTGCTTTCGGCTGTGCGAAGTGTGTCGTGGGGTGATCGTGGATCGACGAGGCCGCCGGCGGGAAAACCGCGGCCTGAACGGGGGCGGGGTGCGATGCGGCCGGAGCGGCCTCGGCAGTTGGCTGAGGAACACGCAACTGAGGAGGAGCGGACTCGGTCGCAAAAAATGCGCGCCACGAGGGATCAACCGAAGTTGGATCCGCCTGATACGCGCGACGCATGGTGTCGACGTACCAATTATTTGCCTGCGGCTGTGCTCCGTTGTCAGTTGCCACGAGAATCTCCGTTCTGTTCAGCCGTGAACCCTACGGCAAAGCATACGGACAGTCTGGGTCTTTAGGCCCGATTTTATAGAGATTGGATATAGCCTGAACGCGTCTTTGGGGAAAAGAAGAAGAATTTTTGGTGAAACTGGCAACAGAGTGGATTCTTGTGCTACACAGAGCACGAATCGGTAAACTGAACGGGTTATGGATTCTGATTTACCATCCAACAGTAAGGTCACGCAGTGATCGCAACTATTGCGATGCTCGTGCTTGGCATCGTTCTGATAATCGGCACATTTATTTTCGTGTCTGCGGAGTTTTCGCTGGTCGCGCTCGATCAAGCGGTCGTTGAAAAGCGATTCCAAGCCGGCGACAAATCCGCCGGAGAAGTCCTGAAGGCAACGAAAACACTGTCGACCCAGCTCTCTGGAGCCCAAGTTGGTATTACGCTGACCACGATTCTTCTCGGCTACACCACGCAGGTAACAATCGCTGACCTTCTTGAAACGGCACTCGGAAGTGCTGGTTTAGCGGCTGGGCTTGCCACGGGTATCGCCGCGATTGTGGCGGCAGTTTTCATTAACGCCGTATCAATGCTCTTTGGTGAGCTGGTTCCAAAGAACCTTGCGCTCGCTCACCCCTTAAAAACCGCGGGTCTTGTCGTTCCCTTTCATATGTTCTTCACTGCGCTGATGAAGCCGATTATTTTCGTTTTGAACGGGTCGGCGAACGCGGTGCTCAAACTGGTGAACATCGAGCCTCAGGAAGAGATCTCATCTGCTCGGTCAGCGTCTGAACTCGAAGCAATGGTTCGACACTCAGCCGAAGAAGGCACGATCGACACGTCGACCGCCTCGTTGTTGACGAACTCAATCCGCCTGTCCGAGTTCACCGCTGCCGACGTCATGACAGACCGCGGGCTGCTTCACTTCCTGCCGGACACCGCCGTCGCATCTGATGTTGTCGCCCTCTCACGAGAAACCGGGCACTCACGTTTTCCGATCGTCGGTGAGGATTTAGATGACATCATCGGCTTGGTTTCGTTGCGCCGTGCCATCGGAGTTCCTTTCGAGCGTCGCGACGAGGTCCCCGTTGTGTCTGCATCCCTGATGGCAGAGGTTCCATCGGTTCCCGAAACAGTCCCCATTGGTCCTCTGATGGTGCAATTGCGTGACGAAGGCCTGCAAATGGCAATCGTCGTCGATGAATACGGTGGGGTGGCAGGTGTTGTCACTTTGGAGGACGTCATCGAAGAAATCGTTGGTGAAGTGTCCGACGAGCATGATGGGCGTCGCCTCGGAATCCGTACCCGTGCCGACGGCGCTCTGCTGATCCCCGGAACCCTGCGCCCCGATGAGCTCTTCGAACGAACTCGGATCGCCCTTCCTGAAGACAACGCCTACGACACGATAGGCGGCCTCGTGATGGCCCAACTTGGACGCATCCCGATGGTTGGCGACCGCGTTGACGTGCACTCAGTGATCCTCGAAGTTGAACACATGCAGGGTCGACGCATTATGCAGATAGCGCTCTATGTGCCTGATCAGGAAGATGAAGAACCGGAGGTTCAGCTATGAGCGCCGGTTGGGGTCTTGGAATCACCGTTGTGTTGCTGGCAATGAATGCTTTCTTCGTCGCCGGAGAATTTGCGACGACATCGTCGCGCCGTTCGCAGATCGAGCCTCTCTGCGAAGAAAAGCGTCGCGGAAGCGCTCAGGCGATGTTCGCACTTGAACACGTATCATTGATGCTCGCTATCTGTCAGCTGGGTGTCACGGTCGCATCAACAACCCTCGGCGTCGTCGCAGAACCGGCGATCGCGCACCTCGTGGAGCATCCGCTGGTTTCACTGGGCTTACCTGCCTCGTCGGCGCACATCGTTGGTTTTATTGTCGCACTGATTATCGTGTTGTTCCTGCACGTAGTGTTCGGTGAAATGGTGCCGAAGAACGTGTCGATCGCAAACCCGGCACGACTCCTTCTGCTTCTTGCGCCGCCTCTGGTGGCAATTGGACACGTTGTCAGCCCGATTATCCACGCAATGGATTCATTGGCGAACTGGTTCCTGTCACTTCGTGGAATTGAACCTAAATCTGAAATTGCGGCAACGTTTACAGCCGAAGAAGTGGCCTCCATCGTCGAATACTCGACCGCTGAAGGAGCTTTGAGTGACGACTTTGGTCTGCTCTCGGGAACCTTGGAATTCTCGACTGAAACCGCTGGGTCAGCGATGGTTCCTTTGGGTGACCTGGTTACTTTGGAGCCCGATGTCACCCCCGACGAGGTTGAAAAAGAAGTCGCTCGAACAGGTTTCTCGCGCTTCCCGATCGTTGCTCAATCCGGTGAAATCGCTGGGTACATTCACCTGAAGGACGTACTCTATGCCGATGCTACGAATCGCACTCAACCGATTCCCGCCTGGCGTATCCGCAAGATGGAAACCGTTGCATCAACCGATGAAGTCGAAGACGCGCTCCGCGCAATGCAACGTTCGGGAACGCACTGTGCACTGGTGAAAAACCAAGCAGGAGAACGAATTGGCGTGCTCTTCCTTGAAGATGTTCTAGAAGAATTGGTCGGCGAGGTTCGTGACTCATTGCAACGCGATGTGATCACTCGCGACCGCGATGAGTTATGACTCCCACTTTCAACCAAACCTCTTTAACCGCCAGGCAATACGATGTAGGTTAGTAAGCGTTGAACTCGGGCACTCACTTCGAGGGCAACTCCCTGAAATCAGCAGATGAAAAGGAACGTTCAGCGTGTCTGAAGCCAAGATTGAATGTCCGTTGCCGTCACGTCGGCAGATTCATGGACATAGCGATCTGGACGCGTCTACGCCTCGCAAAAGACAATCCCACGTTACTCGTCGTGTAGCTCGTGTCGGTGTTCTTGCTGTGCTAACGGCAACGACTGTCGCGATCCCGCTGTCGGGGTTTGTTGGCGCTCAGTCTTCTGTTGAACTTCCTGCGCGTGCACTTGGTGTCAGTGCCGGTGACGAGTCCTGGACAACGGCAACGGTCGTCGCGCAATCGCAGGCCCTTGAAGGGTCCGTCACCGCAGCATCTCGCACACGAGTTCGCGCACCTTTGACTCTCAATGGGTGCTTGCCCTCTGCCCAGACAGCCGCGGGCAATCGAGATGTCCAGGTTCGATCCTCGGAGATCTACTGGCCAATGCCAGCAGGAACGTTCGAGATCACGTCGCCGTTCTTGATGCGCGTTTCCCCGATTTCTGGTCAGCTACAGATGCACGAAGGCATCGACATGGCTGGCCCACTGGGAACTCCGCTACACGCCGTGTATGGCGGCGAGGTCGTCGAGGTCTCTGAAAACAGCCGTTCCGGTGCGTTGGTGAAGATCAAGCACGTCCGTGAAGACGGAAGCATTTTCTATAGCGCGTACCTGCACCAGTACATGGATCAGATCAAGGTCCGTGTGGGCGACACCGTAGAAGCGGGACAGGTAATCGGTGCCGTTGGAAACAACGGTTGGTCAACTGGCCCGCACCTTCACTTTGAAATCCATAACTCCAACGACGAGCCCATCGATCCCGAAGCATGGCTTAAAGAAGTTGGCGCAGTTTATTTCGGAGAGCAGGCTTGTTCATGATCCCGGTTTCTTCTCGCGTTGGGCCGATCATTCTTGCCCACAGGGGAGGCAACGAGGTCGCGCCTGAAAACTCGCTTGAGGCATTCGCTGATGCACGTCAGCTCGGTATCCGCCACATTGAAACCGATGTTCATCTGACCGCTGATGGCAAGGTTGTTGTCCACCATGATCCGATGATCGATCGCGTGTACAACGGTTCTGGTCTGATTGCTCAGATGACGTGGGATGAGTTGAAGACGTACACGAACGATCACGGTGATCGTATTCCGTTGCTGTCCGAAGCTCTTGAGACCTTCCCGGATCTGTACTTCAACATCGATGCGAAGGTTCCCGGTGTTGAGGGGCCTCTGTTGGATGTTGTCCGTCAGGCTCATGCTGAGGATCGCGTTGTCCTGGCATCGTTTAACGAGCGTCGGCTGAAGTGGCTCAGAGAGCAATCTCAGGGCCAGATTGCAACGTCGTTGGGTAGTCAATCAGTGGTGCGTTTGGTTGCGGCTGCAAAGAGCGCAACGAAGACGCGCACATGGCGGATTCCAGGTTCTCATCAGGGCGTTGTTGCCGCTCAGGTTCCGCTGTCCTTCGGCCCCGTGACCGTTGTGGATCGTCGTTTTGTTGCGGCGGCCCATTCGCATGGTTTAGCTGTCCACGTCTGGACGGTCGATGAGATTGACGATCTTAATCAGCTGATCGCTCTTGGAGTCGACGGCTTTGTGACCAATAAGCCGAAGTGTCTGCGCGACTATCTGATCGATCGCGGACTTTGGGAAGAGCTTCCTCCTCCAGGCGCGATGCGGGGTCAGCACCCGCGCGACTGAGCGTCGTGAGCAGAATGCGCCCCCATGCGTTTATGTGCATGCAGGTGCGTTTTCTTTTGCGTTACGCGCGAGCTGGCAGGTTTGGGCGTGTGAGGCGACGTTGTGGGGTTTGCGCGTGGAGTGGATCCGGTTTTTTGCCTCGAATGACCTCAGAGAGTGCCAGCGAGGTTCTGTATGTTTGATCCGCTGTTGACGTCGATGCTGACCCCATACTTACACACGCATTCGGGGTGTGCGCCGCGCGGCGCACACCCCGAATTGTCTTTCAAGCTGAAAGGTTATCGGTCAGCCACAACGTGGTGGTGAGTGATTACGGGTTCACGCTTTCCAGCTTCCACGTCGTTGGCGAGCTTTACGCGCCACACCATCTGAGCGACGAGGAGCGCTGCCAGTACCCAACCTGCGAGATGAGCGATCATGGATTCGGCAACGAAGATTAAAGCCATGGCAACCAATGTCGGAAGCAAGTCTTGGAACGCTTTCACAACGTATCCGCCGAAGGACGGCATATCGACGCCATCGGCGTCAGCAACTGACTTGACCATGAAGTTCGGACCATTGCCGATGTACGTCAATGCCCCGCAGAAGACTGCACCCAACGAAATCGGGACCAAGTAGTACTCGGGGACACCCGCGATCAGGGTTCCATCGCCACCCAGCGACTTCGCCATTTCGAAGAAAGTCATGTAGGTCGGGGCGTTATCCAAGATCGAGGACAGGCCGCCCGTGAAGATAAAGAAGGTAACGCGGTTCAGGGGGAGGTGCGGTGCAACCTGCTCCAAGAAGCGCAATGCCGGAGCCATCGTCGAGAAGATGCCGATGAACAGGGCTGCAACCTCAAGGATTGGGGCCCACGTAAAGGCATTGTCCTCGTAGCGGATCTTCTTAGAGCCCGCAAAGTAAGAGATTGCTGCGGCGCTGAGCATGACGATCTCGCGCCACGGCACCAGGTCTGCTCCATGCGCGTGGCCTTCAATGATCTCGTGAGCGTTCCACGAGGGGATCTTGGCAACGGCGACGATGACAATGGCGAAAAGAACCAGGTTGAAAGCACCGCGCAGGCGCAGTGGGGTGATCTGGGTATCGTCCCTGACGATTTGCGCTTGAGGCTCCGACGAGTAAAGCAGACGGTCGAGCGAGTAGTACATACCGAGCATCAGCACAAGTACGAACAACCATTCCTTCCACAGCTGGAATGTCCAGGTGAAGGGGACACCGTTCAAGAAGCCTAGGAACAGTGGCGGGTCGCCGAGAGGTGTCAGTATGCCACCGCAGTTAGCAACGATGAAGATTGTAAACAGCACGGTATGTACGCGGTGGGTACGTTCTTTATTCGTCGCAAGAAGAGGGCGAATCAGGAGCATTGCGGCGCCTGTCGTTCCGATGAAAGAGGCAAGCGTGCCACCGATAGCCAAGAAAACTGTGTTGTTCTTCGGGGTTGCGCGAATGTCACCTTCAAGGTGGATACCGCCGGAGATGATGAAGAGCGAAAGAAGCAGAGCAATGAACTGAACGTATTCAACACCGACGTCAATCAGCGCTTCATTTCCGATCATGTACACCATGAATGCCAGCGTGGGTAGGCCTAGAACGAGGGCAACCAGAAGCTGGCTGGAGTTACGTTCCCACCACTTGTGTGTGGCGGGGATGATCGGGAAGAGTGCAATGGATGCAAGCATTGCTACGAACGGCAGAAGAGACCACCATTGGAAGGTCATCGGGATCCTTGTCGTCGATTACTAGGGACAGGCACATATTCGTGCGTACCGTTTCAGCCTAACGTGAAACCGCAATATCTTGCCGAAGATGTCCGTTTTTGATGATTGTTAACACTTTGCCCTGAATGTTCGTCCAGATGTGATTGGGCACAAAAAGTGCCCCGAACAGGATTCGAACCTGCGACCTTTCGCTCCGGAGGCGAACGCTCTATCCACTGAGCTATCGGGGCTTAACGCATTGAGTCTAGCAAAGGTTGATGGTGGGTGAAGAATGGCGCTTGACTGCTTCACTTTCGTGCATAGGCGAACGCCCTGATGACGCTGAGGGGTGAGGAGTGTCATACTAGGGGAGTTGATTCGCTGATACCCAAGGAAGGGACACAATGCGCGTTCATATTGGAACAGACCATGCTGGCTATGAGCTGAAGGAAAAGGTCGTCGAGCACCTCAAGGAAAAAGGTTACGACGTTGTTGACCACGGTGCCCATGAGTACGACTCGCTGGACGACTACCCGCCGTTCTGCATTGAAGCAGCAGAAGCAGTGGTTGCAGATGCCGGTTCTCTGGGTGTCGTTATCGGTGGCTCCGGAAATGGTGAGCAAATGGCCGCGAACCGTGTGAAGGGTGTGCGCGCTGCGCTGGTGTGGAATGATTCGACCGCACGTCTTGCCCGCGAGCACAACAATGCGAACGTCGTCTCTGTTGGTGCGCGTCAGCACACCGTCGAAGAGTGCCTGGCATTCATCGATGCCTTCCTCGAAACCCCGTTCTCTGAAGATGAACGTCACCAGCGTCGTATTTCCGAAATGGATGATTACGACGAAGCGCATCGAAAGTGAGTGGTGTCGTTAGACGCTGAAACTCAATAGAATGGGGTCCCTCGGTTTTCCGAGGGACCCCATTCGCGTTGTCACAGGGCAAGTAGCTCAGTTGGGCCTGCCCCTAGATGTCGAATCCGAAGTAGGGAGCTAAGGTCAGCGCCACAAGGAAAATGTTGAGTGCCACGATTGCGACGGCAATCAGAGTTCCACAAACCTGCGTGATCATCGCATTCGAGTGCTCGCCCATAATCGAAGGCTGGCGCGTGTAGCGGATCAAAGGAAGAATCGCGAAGGGAATGCCGAAGGACAGGATGACTTGGGAGACGACCAATGCCCACGTCGGTTCTGCCCCTATGCCGAGGATGATGAGGGCGGGGATTAGCGTGATCAGTCGTCGCACAATCAGCGGGATCCGAATGTGAAGCAATCCGGCCATGATTTCTGAACCGGCGTATGCGCCAACGGATGTCGATGCTAGGCCTGACGCGAGGAGACCAACGGCGAAGATCATGGCAACGACCGGTCCAAGTGCGCTGGCGATTGCAGTGTGAGCACCTTCAATGGTGTCTGTTCCGCTGACCCCTGATAGTGCGGATGCTGCGAGAAGAAGCAGACCGATGTTGACGATTCCCGCCAATCCGAGTGCCCACACGATATCAATCCGGGTTGCTCGCAAGTAATGTTTCAGGTTCGCGCGAGGAGCTTTTTCGTCGTGGTCGTTCACCAGCGAGGAATGCAGGTAAATCGCGTGTGGCATCACGGTTGCGCCAAGCATGGACGCTGCGACGAGAACCGAGTCCGTGCCAGCAAATCGGGGGACGAGGCCGGCCACAACTGACGGGCCGTCTGGCGGAGCAATGGCCAGTCCTGCAAGGAATCCGATTGTGATGATGACCAAAAGGCCGATGATGACGCGTTCAAAGATCTTTTGTGTCCCGCTACCTTGCAGGGTTAACAACAATGTTGAAACGACACCGACAATGATTCCGCCGGTAAGAAGCGGGAGCCCGAAAAGGAGGTGAAGTGCTAGAGCTCCGCCGATGACTTCCGCTAAGTCAGTTGCGGCTGCAACGACTTCTGCTTGAAGCCAGTAGCCAATGCGTGCGCGTTTTTTCAAACGTGTGCCGAGAAGAGCGGGCAGTGATTGCCGCGTGACTAGGCCCAGCTTTGCGCTCAAGTATTGAATGAGCATTGCTGCAAGGTTGGATGCTAGAAGAACCCATACCAGCAGGTAGCTGTAGCGTGCGCCGGCGGTAATGTTTGCTGCAACATTCCCAGGGTCCACGTAGGCGATTGCCGCAACGAATGCAGGACCCAGCAGTGTCGCAAGCGACGGGTGATGGGTCTTTGATGTGCCTGGAGTATGCGACTGCATCTCCGTAGAATCAAGTTTCGGCATACCGGAACCCTAACGCGTTTTTATTGAGATGTCACTCAAGAATGAAGAGCATGAACACGCCAAAGCAACGCTAGACCAGCGTGACCAGGGATCAAGATTCGCTCGAAGCCTCGTCAACCTGATCGGTGGAGAGCACGGGGTAGGTAGCGAGCACGCAGACGTACTGGGCGAAGGCAATCCCGAAGACGACGAACCAGAAAAGCAAACGGATAGCCCACGGCAGTGAAATTGATGCCAGCACAAGCGGTCCAGCCACAACGAGCAACGCCAACAGAGTCCGATGAAGCTTCGCCGCGGATGCCAAAAGCGCAGCGCTGGCCAAACGCGGAAGATCTTTGACGCTTACGCGTCCCCTGTATGCCAAACGGTGAGCAAACATCGGCCAGACCCACACGTGCGTAAACGCTGCAATCAGCACCACAAACACAATCAGCGCACGAACGATCAATGCCATTGAGTGGGAAGCAAGATGCGTCGTCACAGACCACTCCCACAACAGTAGGGAGAAAAGAAGACCTTCAATAAGTGCAAGGAGAATCGCGGGCAACGCTGCCTTGCGGACAACCTGAGCGACGGCCGGGGCAATCGCCGTGGACTCGGAAGCAATCAAACGCAACGAAACCAGCGTCATCACACCAAGACCCACACCGAAAGTGACGACGGGTAGCGAAATGAGCAAACCGACAACGTTCGCCATCACAAGCGCCGCAATCCACGACAGCACCTGAGCGATTGACGAATCAGGCCCAAAACGTGAGCTCACTTGGCTTCTCCGCTCTGAACCAGGGGAGCAGTCGTGCCACCAGCATGAATCGTGGCGGGAACAAAGACGTGGCGGACCGGTGCGGAATCATTGATCTGCTCGAATAAGACATCGCAGGTCAGGCGAGCGATCTCAAGGGGAGGCTGAACGACAGTCGTCAGTTCAGGTTCGACAAACTGGCCGATCGTAATACCGTCAAAACCAATGATGGACATGTCATCAGGAATCGACAAACCCGCTTCGCGAATTGCGCGCATTGCACCAATCGCGAGAACATCCGCGATGGCAAAAATCGCGGTCACATCGGGACGCTCTTGAAGCAGGCGCTTCGCCAAGTGATATCCGTGTTCGTAGGTGTAGGGGTTCATCTGCTCGCGTGTTTCGAAGCGAATCAGATCGTCATCAAGCGGAATACCGGCATTTGAAAGAGCCTGTCGATAGCCGGTGATGCGCTGGGCGCCAACAGAAGCATCCCCTTCGGGAACGCCAAGGGCGGCAATCGTTGTATGCCCCAAGTCAATCAGGTGTTGGACAGCGCGGGTAGCTTCTTCTTGGTCATCAACGGCTACAGACGAATACGCCGAATCATCAACCTTGGGCAGACGTGACACCGTGGAAAGCACGAAAGGCACGTTGAACTTCTTGAAGACGGATGCTTCGTGGCGGAAAGAGCCGCCAAGGAAAATAGCTCCCGCCATCAGTTCTTCATCAACGATCTTCGTGGCCTCTTCGACTTCGTCAGCCCAGTGGGGGACCTTCACGACGGTCAGAAGATAGTTCTTTTCACGGACGATAGCTTCCAATGGATCGAGAACCTGTTGGAAGAACGGATTATCGATACCCTTGATGATCAGGGCAATCGCAGGATTGTGAGAGAGCTTGAGGAAGCGAGCGTGACGGTTGGGGCGATATCCCATCTGATCGGCGAGCGCCACAATGCGTTCGCGAGTGGAGTCGGAGATATCGGGCTTGTTATTGAGTGCACGAGACACTGTCACCACACCAACACCGGCGACTTTGGCGATGTCTTTAATCGTGGGGCGGGAATTCGAGGCTCGCATGATCGCCTTCGTTTCGCTCTCTAGAAAACGGGGGTTAAACGGTGCTCGCCCCTTATCGTGGGCCGTGTCACACCAAGTGTGGTGCGACGCATCTTCAGATAAGGGGCGAGTCCGTCATGAGTATGTTCAGCCCTTGACTGCGCCGGCGACGACGCCTTCAATGATGTGCTTCTGGCTGGACAGGTAGAAGATGATGATCGGAATGATCGCAAGAACGAGCATTGCCATCAACGCGCCCATGTCGTTTGAACCGCGCGAGCCGACCAGCTGCTGAACAACAACAGGGATCGTCTTGTACGGGGTCGACAGGCCAATAACCAAGTAGGGCAGAAGGTAGTCGTTCCAGACCCACATCGCGTTGAGGATCGCGACGGTGATCATTACGGGCTTCAGCATCGGCATAACGATGCGGAAGTAGTTCTGAACCGGACCGCACCCATCAATCATGGAGGCTTCTTCAATCTCCAGAGGAATTGACTTCACGAAGCCGGAGATGATGAAGACCGACAGGGGAGCACCAAAGCCCAGGTACAGCAGGATCATGCCGATTGGGTTGTCGAGGTGCAATATGTCAGCGATCTTGACGGTCGGGAACATGACCATCTGGAAAGGAACGATCATCGAGAAGACGAAGAAGAGGTAAAGCAGGTTCGTCCACCACGTCTTCACACGCGTAATGTAGTACGCGGTCATCGCGCAGAAGAAGACGATCAGAATCAAAGAACCGATCGTGATGAAGAATGACCAGCCTGCGGCGGCCAAGAACCCGGTCTGCTCGAGGCCCGTCACGTAGTTCTGAATACCGGCGAAGTAATCGCCCAGTGGCAGAGCAAACGGGTTATCAGAGATGAACAGACGGCCCTTGAACGAGTTCATCAAGATGAAGAACAGGGGGCCAAGGAACACCAGAGTCAGTGCGATCAAAACGATGTAGAGAATCGCCTTGCCGACGGGGTTAGAGCGTTCTTCCGTGGCAACGATGGGGGCAGCCTTTGTGCTCACGCTTCGACCTCCTTGCTACGGGTTGCGCGCAACTGAATGAATGCGATCACGGAAACGATGAGGAAGAAGATCACGGCCTTGGCTTGACCAACGCCCTCGAAACCGACGCGCGAGTAGAATGTGTTAACGATGTTCAGAGCAACCATCTCGGTCATGTCGAGCGGTTGGCCGTTCGTCAATGCGAGGTTCTGGTCGTAGAGCTTGAACGAGTTGGAAAGCGTCAGGAACAAGCAGATGGTGATCGACGGCATGACCATCGGGATGGTCACGTTACGAAGAATCGTCCACTTTCCTGCGCCATCGATTTCAGCTGCTTCAATGAGTTCCTTCGGAACACCCTGAAGACCGGCGATGTAGATGATCATCATGTAGCCGACCATCTGCCAGTTGATCAGGATGATCAAACCGACGAAGCCGTAGGTGGCATTGGTGACCAGCGTGGTTTGCCAGTGCAGCAAGAGTGCGTTCAGAATTGTCTGCCAGGTGTAGCCCAAGACGATGCCGCCGATCAGGTTCGGCATGAAGAAGACGGTACGGAAGAAGTTCGTACCCTTGAGCTTGCGGGTCAGTGCGTAGGCGATTGCGAATGCAAACACGTTGACCGTAATGATGGAAACAATTGTGATGGCGGCGGTGAAGATCAGAGCGGTAACGAAGCCCTGCTTGTCGCTGAATGCATCAATGTAGTTCTGAACGCCGACAAACGTCGCGTTGGTGACGGTCGTGAACTTCGCGAAGGACAGGTACAAACCGATTGCGAACGGGGCAAGGAACGCCAGCGTGTACGCAAGGAATGTGGGTCCGACGAAGAGCAACCCAAATTTCTTAAGAGCTTTAATCATGAAAAGTTCTTCCTTGAACTATGCGAAGGCGGGTGTGCGGGACCCGGTTGGTTCCCGCACACCCGTATTCGGCAGATTAGTGCGGAGCGTTAAGCTCAGGCGCCCTTTTCAGCTGCCCATCCGGTGGTGAAGGTTTCGACGACCTTGTCCCAATCCATCTGGCCTGCTGCGTACTGCGACAGGGCGGCACCGAAGTCATCCTTGAAGGTCTGGCTCGGGAAGGTGGTGAAGACCCACGGAATCGTGGTCAGCTCGGTGTTGGACAGGTAGGAAACAACTTCCTTTGCTAACGGATCGGCCGGCTGCTCAGCATCGGTGAAGGTGTTGAACGGCGGGATGAAGCCGAGGTCTTCGACCATGTACTTCTTGCCCTTTTCGGAGTTGATCAACCAGTTGACGAAGTCGATCGAAGCCTTCTGCTTGGCCTCGGAAACCTGAGAGTTGATCGAGAAGAAGTTCTCAGTGCCGATGTTCAAGCCCTGGGTTTCTTCGCCCTTGTGTCCGGTGTAGATCGGGAGCATCTTGACATCTTCAGGCTTGACAGTGTTGCCTTCGATGTCAGAAATCTGGCCGTATGCCCAGTTGCCATTCTGAACCATAGCGGCCTTGCCGAGGGCGAACTCAGCCATGGAGTCGTTGACTGCCTTGGAGGAAGCGAGCTTCGGATCAATGGTGGAATTCTGCAGGTAGAGATCGAAGATGTTCTTGAACTCATTGCCGTGCGAGAAGGTCATTTCTGCCTTGTCGTCCACGCCGTCGTCCTGGTACTCGAAGTAGACGGGAAGGTCGGCGAGGTGCGTCTGCCAGCGCCAGTCTTCACCGGGCTTGAGTGAGGTTGAAGCAAAGACGCCGTCGATGCCGAGCTCGTCCTTGCGGGCCTGCATGTCCTCAACAACAGTCTTCAGCGTGGCGAAGTTGTTGATTTCTTCCATCGAGGAAGCCTTCGCGCCGGAGAGGGCGAAGTACTTGTCCATGATGGACTGGTTGTAGATGATGCCATAGCCTTCGACGACGTAAGGAACGCCGTAGACCTTGCCATCTTCACCCTTGACTGCCATTGATGGGTCAAGGAGAGCCTTGTTGAAGTCGGTGTCGGTCAGGTCGGCGGTATAGTCCTGCCAGTTCTTCAGGCCGATGGGGCCGTTGATCTGGAACAGGGTCGGAGCGTCTGACTTGGCGATTTCAGACTTGAGGGTCTGTTCGTAGGTGCCGGAAGCTGCCGTGACGACCTTGACCTCGACGCCGGTTTCCTCGGTGTACGCCTTGGCGATTTCCTGCCAGGTGGCATCGGATTCAGGCTTGAAGTTCAGGTAGTAGACGGAGCCGGTGGTGTCATCGGCTGAATCTGAACCTGACGAGCAAGCTGCCAGAGTAGAAAGGGCGGCGGCTGCTGCAACGGATGCTGCGGCGACCTTCATGAACTTCGACATCGCAGGTGTCCTCCTTTGGACGCTTCGAGTTCGTGACGCTACCTGAAGTGCGTCAAGTTGATGCGATAGCGGGGGGCTACGTCTGAAGAATTGTTATCTCCGTCGGTAACGTTTCCGGTGATAGTGAGCATAGGACGATGAAGGCGTTTGCGTCCACATTTTTAAAAGATTGTCAGGTCACAATTTGGTGACGAAAAAATGGCTTGGTTGAGTCATTTAATGGCTGTCGGGTTGTTTTTAAATCATTTACGGATACGTTACCGGTAACGATTCCGTTCCTGACCTGCAGATTTGCTTTCAACTCGTCCTATTTCACCTCGGTGCGCGTAGCTAATCGGGGACGAAAACAACTACCCTAGAAGGCGTGACTCCAGAAGAACTTGCACTTGTTATTCGTCAGGCCATCATCGCTGCTATCGATAATGGTTCGCTTACCCTGAATGCTGAAGACGTTCCCGACCCTGTGAAGGTTGAGCGTCCGCGCAACCGCGACCATGGCGATTGGGCAACCAATATCGCGATGCAACTGGGCAAGAAGGCCGGCATGGCGCCTCGTGACTTCGCGCAGCTTCTCACTTCCGCACTTGTCTCAGTTGAGGGAATCGACGAGGCCGAGATCGCAGGACCGGGCTTTATTAACATTCGGCTCGGTGCCGCATCTGCTGGTGAACTTGCTCGAACGATCCTCGAAGCTGGCGATGCCTATGGCACCGGAGACAAGCTTGCTGGCAAGCACGTGAACCTCGAATACGTGTCCGCAAACCCGACCGGTCCGGTTCACCTTGGCGGTGCTCGCTGGGCAGCTGTCGGTGACTCGCTTGCTCGTCTGATGGTTGCAGCGGGTGCACAGGTAACCCGCGAGTACTACTTCAACGATCACGGTTCGCAGATTGATCGCTTCGCGCGTTCCCTCTATGCCCGTGCAATGGGTCAAGAAGCGCCTGAAGACGGCTACGGTGGCCAGTACATCGCCGATATTGCTGCCCAGGTGCGTGCCGATGCGGCTACGGCCGCTCAGCCTGATCCTGTCACCCTCGAAACTGAAGAGGCTGTTGAAGTCTTCCGCGCTCGTGGCGTAGAGCTGATGTTCGGCGAGATCAAACAGCGCTTATCTGACTTCCGTTCTGAGTTCGATGTCTTCTTCCACGAAGACTCTCTCCACGAATCAGGGGCAGTCGCTCGTGCGATTGAAACCCTGCGCGAACGCGGAGAGGTCTTCGACCAAGATGGCGCCGTGTGGTTGCGCACTACCAAGTACGGTGACGACAAGGATCGTGTCCTCATTAAATCGGATGGTCAGGCCGCCTACTTCGCTGGAGACGTTGCCTACTACTTGGATAAGCGTCAGCGTGGCGCAGACGTCGCAATCTACCTGCTCGGTGCTGACCACCACGGTTACATCGGTCGCATGATGGCAATGTGTGAAGCCTTCGGTGATAAGCCGGGTGAGAACATGCAGATCCTCATCGGTCAGATGGTGAACTTGGTGAAGGATGGCAAGCCGGTTCGTATGTCGAAGCGTGCGGGCACGATCGTGACTCTTGATGACCTTGTTGATGCTGTGGGTGTCGATGCGGCCCGCTACTCGCTGGTCCGCGTTTCGATGGACTCCAACCTCGACATCGACCTTGACCTGCTGTCATCGCACACGAATGAAAACCCCGTCTACTACGTCCAATACGCACATGCTCGTACTCGTAACGTTGCGCGCAATGCCGCCGAACACGGCGTGACGCGCGAAGCTGGATTCGAGCCCTCAGCTCTCGATACGCAGGCGGATTCGGATCTTCTGGGTGTGCTTGCCCAGTTCCCTGCCCAGGTCGCCCAGGCTGCTGAGCTACGTGAACCGCACCGTGTCGCCCGCTACCTCGAGGCTCTCGCTGCTACATACCACACGTGGTACGGCCAGTGCCGCGTCACTCCTCGTGGAGATGATCCAGTCGATGCGGGTCACGTTGCCCGCCTCTGGCTGAATGATGCCGTGGCGCAGGTTCTGCGTACCGGCCTTGGCCTGTTGGGCGTCGCTGCTCCGGAACGGATGTGACGTGGGGGAAGCGCCAGCATCGTTTGACGCCCGCCCCATCGGGGACCTGATTTGCCCAGAGCCCGATCAACGGCCCGACATGTGGCCTTGGTCGGCCAAGCGCCTTGACAATGGTGTTCTAGAAATCGGTGGAGTTTCTTTGACGGACCTTGCCGATGGCTTTGCCACGCCCGCGTTTGTCCTCGATCGCGCTGATCTTGCTGGACGCGCGAATGTCTGGGCGACCGCGATGGCCGAAGAATTCTGGGACGGCTACGGAATGAATGGCGGTGACGCCTTCTACGCCGGCAAGGCATTCCTTTCATCCGACGTAGTCCGTGTCGTCACGGACGCAGGGATGGGAGTCGATACGGCTTCCCTCGGCGAGCTGACAATGGTGTTGCGCTCCGGCGTAAACCCCGCCAAAGTGGGGTTGCACGGGAACAACAAGCTTGATAGCGAAATCGAACGTGCGCTGTTGGCAGGCAACAAAGAAGGTATCGAGCGAATCTTCATCGATTCCCTCTACGAAGTCGGCCAGCTCGAACGCATCGCTCAGAAGCTGGGCGTCGTCGCACGTGTCATGGTGCGCGTGAAGACGGGTGTGCGTGCGGGCGGAAACGAATACATTTCCACCGGGCACGAGGATCAGAAGTTCGGCGTTGGTGCCTTCGATGGTCAGCTTGACGAGGTCGTTGACTCGATTGCCTCCTCGGATCATCTTGAGTTGCGAGGCCTGCACTCGCATATCGGCTCGCAGATCATCGGCATTGACGCATTCGTTGAAGCGGCTACGATTATCTGCCGGCTGGCGAAGCAGATCCAGGAGCGTACCGGCCTGACAATTCCCGATATTGATCTTGGCGGTGGGGCTGGCGTTGCCTACACGGGTGATGACGAAACACCGACTTCGCCTATTGAGATAGCGCGCGCAATTGCGGGTGCAGTGCGTGACGCGTGCGCTGAGCTGGACTTCCCCGTTCCGCACGTTTCAGTTGAGCCTGGGCGTTCGGTTGTTGGACCCGCGATGGTGAGCCTCTATCGCGTTGGGGCCGTAAAAGACGCGACCCTAGGAGATGGCCTGAAGCGTCGCTACATCGCGGTCGATGGGGGGATGGCTGACAATATTCGACCGGCTTTATACGGGGCACGCTACACGGCGACGCTCGCGAATCGTGTTTCCGATGTCGAACCAGTGCGCTCGCGAATCGTGGGCAAGCACTGCGAGAGCGGCGACGTTATCGTCTGGGATGTTGATCTTCCGAGTGATGTGCACGCCGGGGACCTTCTCGTTATCCCGGTGACCGGTGCCTACGGTTATTCGATGGCATCGAACTACAATATGTTGACCAAACCGGGTGTCATTGCTGTTGAAAGCGGTCAGGCGCGTTGGATCATGCGTCCTCAAACCATTGATGACCTGCTGGAACTCGATACTGGACTTGCCAGCCTTGCCACCGCCAACGACACGTAGGGGCGAATTCTTCAGCGTATGTCGTTCATGTTTTTCCTTAAAGAAGATCAGCTTACTGTTGAGTCACGCACGTGAAAAGGAAAGGATGCGCAGTGCGTTCATGATCGGCCTATTCAACGACTGCTACGACGGTTTTCAATCCTGATTTCACCATGTGGTGGTGCGAGTCATGCCTGCGCCTCGTTGAGCACCTTGAGTGGGAATTATCGACGAGGTTTCGCGCGCGATGTCGGCTTCGCGCTCATCGGGTCTTCAGGCCATAGATGCTTGGGATAACGACCCCGTAGCTGGGATCGCACCTGCTGGTAAGGCCCTGCCCAAAAACTTGCGAGGTCTGATGTGACGGCAGTGGGTCTGCCCGCGGGGTCCGTCAAGTGAATAAGAAGGGGAAGACGCCCGTTGGCGAAGGTGGGCGTTACAGTCCAACCGAAGGCTTCCTGTACCCGCAGTGTCACCGTTGGAGTGCCAGTTGACCAGTCGATTTTCCTTCGCTCTCCGGTGGGAATCTTAATGTCGGCGGGAGCCCACTCGTCGAAAGAACCCGCATGCCGCCAAGGGATCAAGCTCCTGATGAGCGACGCAGTGTCAATCCTGGCGATCGATTCGCCCTCTGCCAACGCGGAAATGAAGGGAGCACACCACGAGTCAGCGTCGGCAATCAGCGCATCATCGCTCACGTCGGGCCACATATCGGGCGCTACCGCGTGCAACGCTGAGAGACGAGCGCGCATATGTGTCGCAGACTCAGTCCACTTCAGCATTGAAAGACCGTGGGTGGTGAACTCATTGGTGAGTAGGCGCATGACATCCTCAGGGCTGGGCTTCACATTGCGTGGTTGCCCAAGTGCAATGACGCCAAGCATTGTGGTTGCGGTTGCGCGGATTCTTCCACCGCTGAGCGTGCAGTCCGTGCGCTCCGTGATGAGTGAGTGTCCTAGGGATAGTGCGTCTTCGGCGCTAATCGGAACAGCCGCTCGAATGAGACCATCGGCTCGGCCGACACTGCGCGTCACATCCGTGATTGCCAGCCAATCGCTTCCCGCCAGTGGAGACGAAGGTGGGAGGGAAGCTCCCTGCCCGTCAGCAAAAAGATAGGTTCCGCTTTGTCCACCTCGCGCGCGAGCAATCCACGTTGGGTGAGCAAGCCCAGCAACGAGGCCAATCGCCTCTTCGTCAGAGAGCCTACCGGGGTCGGAATGGGGATCCGCCCAGTGTTCGAGGCGCTTTGAAGACTGACGTACCCGACGGGCAATATCGGCGTGCCCCGCCTTCAATCGTCGAGCAAAATGTGCCAGGTCACCGTTGCCAACTCGAGGATTCTCACCGAGAAGAGCGACAAAGTATGCGGCGCGTTTACTCCCGATCAGTGGTGAAGCGGCAATCAAAGCCTTCCCGAGGAAAGGGGAAACAGGCATTCGAGCAACGCGACGACCAAGTGTCGTCGGAGAATAATTGTCGTCCACAAGGTCTGCGGCGTGGAGGCGCTCGTGGGCACGCTTTAATGCTCCAGGCGGGGCTGGGTCAATAAGCGCCAACGCATCCAAACCACCACTGGTCCAGCAACGCGCTTGAAGCTCAGCGTCTGCAAGATCCGTCGACAGGATTTCCGGGGTGATCTGGTCGGGTCTGCGCGCGAAACTCACCTGATCAAAGCAGCGATACACCGTGCCCGGCCCGAGTCTGGCAGAGCGCCCAGCACGCTGATCACAACTCGCGCGAGGCGCTGGAACTGTTATCAATGAACCTGCATCGCGTTGAACGTCATACGACGGAACGCGTGCAAGACCAGAATCCACAACACATCCAATGCTCGGCACGGTCAAAGACGACTCTGCGATCGACGTTGTAATAATGATCCGTCGGACTTTCTGACTATCGTCGACGCTCAGAATCGCGTCTTGCTGTCCGGGAGCGAGGTGCCCGTGCAGGCCCCGCACATCCATCATGACCCCGCCAACTTCGTGGAGGCCGAACCCTCCTAAAGCCTGGGCGGCCTCGTCGATTTCTTTGGTGCCGGGCACGAAAACGAGGATGTCGGAATTGGTCTGGCTGACCGCTTGGCGCGTGACTGACGCGATGTGCGAGATGAACTCACGCGCGACCACCACATTCCCGCTACTTGTCGTTGCAAGAGGTTGGGTAGACGGCGCCATCCAATGCGTCGTGATCGGATGCAGTGCTCCGGGAACATCAACAACGTTGACCTCATTGAGGACGCCGCCAAGGAACGAAGCCAAACGATCAGCATTCAAAGTTGCTGATGTGAGAGTCAGGTGAAGATCTGGGCGTAGGACGCTCATCGTGTCCACGATGAACGCAAGCGACAGATCCGTTTCAAGATGGCGCTCGTGGAACTCATCGATGACCACGGCGCCAACGCCTTCAAGCTCCGGATCGCCCTGTAGGCGACGAAGCATAATACCGGGCGTGACAAATTCGACCCGAGTACGGTCGGAGACCTTGACGTCGCCTCGTACTCGATATCCGGACGTGTCACCCACCTTTTCGCCGAGGAGCCAAGCAAGACGGCGAGCAGCACTACGCACCGCGATCTGGCGTGGCGCACACACGATCACACGAGTATCGAGGATCGCTTCAAGAAGAGGAGGAAGCAAAGTCGTCTTACCGGAGCCAGGCGGAGAAGGAAGAACTAGGGCATGACCTGGCTTGATTGAAGGTGCAATGCGATCCAAAGCGTTGGCGATAGGCAGGCGTGGCAGGTTAGCCAGGAGGGGATCGCACGCACTCATGGGATAAGTATGACGTGAAGTCGCTAGACTGTGGAATACGAAGAAAGAAAGGGAGCATCAGTGACAGACCCTGACGTTGCGCGAATTGTCGCATCAACCCGTCACATTTCAATCCCTGCTGACCTTGATCCTCTGATGCTACTTGGTACATCAGATCAGGTGTTGCGCGCTCTGGAACACGGTTTCCCGCGCGTGAACTTCCACGTCATCGGCCGCGATATTTCGCTCACCGGCTTTTCTGCGGATCTTGGTGTTGCCGGCGACTTGATCGAAGAACTGATTTCTTTGGCGAAGAAGGGGCAGCCACTGGATGCGCAGGCAGTCGAGCACGCCATCTCACTGCTGACCCGAACATTCGCAACGCCCGCTGTTTCCGACGAAATTCTTTCCGTCCGTGGTCGGTCTATCCGCCCGAAGTCTGCTGGTCAGAAGGCCTATGTTGATGCGATTGATCGGTCGACGATAGTCTTCGGACTCGGCCCGGCGGGTACGGGTAAAACCTATCTTGCGATGGCAGCCGGCGTGCAACGTCTGCTTTCCGGGCAGGTCAAGCGCATTGTGCTGACCCGTCCTGCGGTGGAAGCGGGGGAGAACCTCGGTTTCCTGCCCGGTTCCCTGACCGACAAGATCGACCCGTATCTGCGTCCGCTCTACGATGCGCTGAAAGACATGCTCGATCCCGAGGTCCTGCCGAAACTCATGGCTGCGGGCACAATCGAAGTCGCCCCTCTGGCGTACATGCGCGGTCGCACGCTGAACGACTCCTTCATCATCTTGGATGAGGCGCAGAATACGACGCCGAACCAGATGAAAATGTTTTTGACGAGGCTCGGATTCAACTCTCAGATTGTTGTCACTGGCGACGCGTCTCAGGTGGATTTACCGGGTGCTGGTCAATCCGGTCTTGCGGTCATCTCGAAGATCCTGAGTGACATCGACGGAATTGAATTCTGCTACCTGACCAGCGCAGACGTAGTGCGTCATCAGCTGGTCGGAGTAATCATAGACGCCTACGAGCGTTGGGAAGACCGCCTGAGCGCTCAACGCTCCATATCTGGGCGAACACGTACGAATGTTTCGCGCTCACGCGCAGTTCGGACGGGCAGGCTGTCATCTGATCGATCACGCACTGGTCACTACCGAGGAGGAACCGATGACTGAAGTCATCAACGAAACTGATTTCGTCATTGACGGGAGCGAATTCGCAGCTCTTGCTGACCACGTGCTGACGCAGATGCACGTTGCCACCGACGTTGAACTGAACATTCTGTTCATCAATCCAGAGCCGATGGAAGACCTGCATTTGCGCTGGCTTGATCTTCCTGGACCGACCGACGTGATGAGCTTCCCGATGGACGAGCTCCGCCCGGGAAGTGCCGACAACCCGACTCCGTCGGGAACGCTTGGTGATATCTGCATTTGCCCGCAGGTCGCCCAGAAACAGGCACTTGAAGCCGGTCACGCGATGGTTGAAGAAATGCTGATGCTGGCCACCCACGGCATGTTGCATCTGCTCGGCTACGATCATGCAGAAGAAGATGAAAAGAAAGTCATGTTTGACCTGCAACGCAAGCTACTGCTGACTTTCCTGGCAACTCGATGACCTCTTCCACCACCTCACTTCCTCTTCCTGCTCTGATCATCATCGCGGTTGTCGGGCTTTTCTTAGCTGCGATGCTTCAGTCGATCGAGGTTGCGTTTTCTCGTATGTCGATTGCGCGTGCAACGGATCTGGTTGAAGAAGAACGCCAGAATGCTTCCGCACTGTTGGCTCTGCTGAACCATCGCAGGCGGGCGACGCTTGTTTTGCGTGGTTTTCGCACGTTTTTCCAAGTGATTGTTGCCGTCTCATTGACGCTTGCGTTTTCTGCGATGTCGTTGGCGTGGTGGGCGACAGCTCTCGTTGCTTTACTAGCGATCACCTTCGTCCATTTCGTCTTCATTTCGCTTGCTCCCTCCCGTTGGGGACAGCGCAGTCCAGAGAAGATTGCTCTGTCGGGAGCACCGTTGGTCTCCTCCCTTGTTACTTTGACAAGATTCCTCGACCCTCTTGTTGAAGCCATCCGTGGGCGTCTTCCCGCATCTGGCCTGACGGAAGCCGAAGCGCGCGCCGAAATGGCAAATGACCTGCGTGAAATGGTCGACCAGGTGGGTGAAACCGAAGGACTTGAAGACGAAGATCGCGCAATGTTGCGGTCCGTTCTGGACCTGGGGCATACGCTTGTCCGCGAAGTGATGGTTCCCAGAACTGAAATGGTGACCGCCCCGGCGGATCTTCCCGCTCATAAGGCCTTGCGCCTGTTTGTCCGCTCGGGCTTTTCACGTATTCCTGTTGAAGGTGACGATGTCGATGACATTCGTGGCATCCTCTACTTCAAGGATGTTGTTGCCCGCTTGCAGACCTACGGGGCGGACATGGACCAGGTGGCAGAGCAGATGATGCGCCCGGTCGAGTTCACCGTCGAAATGAAGCCCGCAGACGATCTGCTTCGTCTGATGCAAGCAGACCACTTCCATATGGCGATCGTCATCGATGAATACGGTGGAGTAGCGGGGCTGGTGACCCTTGAGGACCTCATTGAAGAAGTCGTCGGTGACCTCACCGACGAACATGACAAGGGAATTATTGAGCCCGAACAACGTGACGACGGATCGTGGCGTGTACCTGCACGCTATCCAATTACCGAGCTTGGCGAGCTTTTCGACCTTGAACTTGAAGATGACGACGTGGACTCTGTCGGTGGTTTGCTTGCAAAGGCATTGGGGCGCGTCCCTCTTCCCGGGGCGCAGGGTGACGCATTAGGCATCCACATGCTCGCCGAAGAAGCACGAGGACGCCGTCGCCAAGTTGGTACGATTGTGTGTTCGCTACTCGTGGCGAGCGATGAATCGACCGAAGAAACCAGTGAGGACGCATAATGCATTTCCCCAGCGACGACGAGCTGATGGCAGGCCCGAACGCGTTCGAAAGCGACGAAGTGTGTGTCGATGACAGTGATATTGATGCTGGCGAACTACGCGCATCGGGGGACGAGGTCGCGCACACCACTGAGTTCGATGACGTTGATGACGCGGATAGCCAGGCCTTCGATGACGTCGATCTCGACGACGCAAGTGACATTGACCCCGAAGACGTGTTTGCTGTCGTTGAGGGAATGAAAGCTCTGCGCGACGAAACGAACGTGGGCACCGGCCTGATGATCCCAGACTTTCCGGAGGACTTCCGCGCGGGATTTGTCTCTATCGTGGGTCGTCCGAACGTAGGTAAATCAACGCTGACAAACGCGCTTGTCGGCCAGAAGATTGCGATCACATCGGGTCGTCCTGAAACGACGCGTCACAATATTCGTGGCATCGTCCACGGTGAAAAGAGCCAGCTGGTTTTAGTTGATACCCCCGGATATCACCGTCCGCGAACGCTTTTGGGTAAGCGCCTGAATGACATGGTTCGCGAGGCGCTCGCGGAAGTTGATGTCGTCGTCTTCTGTTTGCCTGCTGACCAGCGTATTGGTCCTGGCGACAAGTTCATTGCCCGCGAATTGAAGGACGTTCGTCGTCCGATTATTGCTGTTGCGACGAAGTGCGATCTGGTGAGTCGAGAGCGCCTGATGAAACACCTGCTGTCGATTGACAAGATGGGTGATTTCGCGGCGATCGTTCCCGTCAGTGCTTTTGACGGAAATGGCGTTGACCAGTTGCTTGATGTGCTGACGAAGACGGTTCCGCTCTCCCCACCGCTCTACCCAGATGGGGATGTGACCGATGAATCGCGTGACACTCTGATTGCGGAGTTCATTCGCGAAGCTGCACTTGAAGGGGTCCGTGATGAGCTTCCGCACTCGCTTGCAGTTCAGGTTGAAGAGATCGTTGCCAGGCCTCGACGGCAGGGTGATACTCGTCCACCGCTCATGAACGTGCACGTCAACGTTTATGTTGAACGCGATTCTCAGAAGGCCATCATCATTGGTAAGAAGGGATCACGCCTGAAAGAGATTGGCTCAAAGTCGCGTCCTTTGATCGAGGACTTGCTGAAAGCGCGTGTGTATTTGGATCTGCATGTGCGAACGGCGAAAGACTGGCAGTCAGATCCGAAAATGTTGGGACGTCTCGGGTTCTAGATGAAGAGCGATTACTCTTCTAGCTCCGCGACGGTTGTTGCTCTAGGAGGTAATGCTCTAGGGCAGACACCCGACGATCAGTTGCACCTGTTGCGTCAGGCTGCGCCAGTCTTGGTGAGTTTGGCTGATGCGGGCCCTCTTGTGATCGCTCACGGGAATGGACCCCAGGTTGGTCAGATCACGCGTGCGTTTTCACTGGGCGTTGCAGCTGACCCCGGTGTGCCCGACGTTGATCTTCCAGAGATGGTTGCGATGAGCCAAGGCTACATCGGCGAGCACCTGGTGCGTTCAATCGACGAGGCTGGGGCGAGGCGCGGATATTCCGGCAAAGTAGTCGCTCTTCTGACTCGTGTGGAAGTCGATCCCAATGATCCAGCATTTGCTGACCCGACTAAACCGATCGGTCAGTTTCTGACTCGGGAAATGGCAGAACAGCGGATGAAGGAAGAGCCCGGATCCGTGTACCGCGAGGATGCTGGGCGTGGATTTAGGAAGTATGTTGCCTCTCCATTGCCACATCGGATCGTTGAAATTGAGGCGGTTCAAGCTCTGACAAACGCCGGCTTCATCGTCATCGCTTCAGGCGGTGGCGGTATCCCAATTATTCGCACCGACTATGGAATGAAAGCCGTGGACGCGGTTATCGACAAGGATCGAAGCGCAGCTCTCATGGCTGATGAGTTGGGAGCCTCTGCTCTGGTTATTCTGACTGCAGTTCCGGCGGTTGCTGCGGGGTGGGGAACACCAATGCAACACTGGCTTCACCACATTTCTTTGGATGAAGGGCGTGCTCTGATTGAGTCGGGGGAACTTGCTGAAGGTTCCATGCGCCCCAAAGTTGAAGCAATCGTTGACTTCGTATCGAAGGCCCCGGCTGGTACGGTTCGCCGTGGTGTCATTTGCGCGTTGGCGGATGCTGATAGAGCTCTGAGCGGTGAAGTGGGAACAACCATCACCTCGGTGTGACCAATGGTTAAACGCGCGTTGCTACGATGCTCGGGACAATAGAGCCATAACATCTTTGACGATTATTGGTCTTGCTGCGACGATCTTTACACTCTTCTGCACTGTTTCATCTTCTATGTGGAAGCCTTTGCCTGGGAAGGGTCGCCCCCGCGCGTTCATTCTTCGGCGATAGCGCTGAAGAAACGCGAAAGTACGCGTTCTACGCCTACAACCAGGGCACGTTCCCCTTGATTGCGTGGCCGGCCTCGTGATTGGGTTGGCGATCTGAAAGGCGAAAATGTCCACATAACGAAGCGGACGCGTACGCTTACCCCCGTCTGTCATACGCTACGAGGCATGAGCCGAGAATGGATGCTCCTGCTTCTTTGCCGTGACGAGGCCTGAAAGGGTCGAAACCTCGCCACGGCTCAACGTGTTTCGACCCGACGCCCACCGATAACCGGGCGAATCAGGATAGCGAAGAAAGAAACACAATGAAGACGACTGGAAACGTCCCCACTCCTGCTGGCTCGCACATGCCGATTGCGAAGTACAAGCCGTTCCTCGACACGAACCCCGTTGTTCTGGACGACCGCAGGTGGCCCTCGAATCGGATTACTCACGCACCTCGCTGGATGTCGACGGACCTGCGCGACGGTAACCAGGCACTGATTGAGCCGATGGACCCGGTTCGTAAGCGCAAGATGTTCGACCTGTTGGTCAGTCGCGGATACAAGGAGATCGAAATCGGTTTCCCCGCAGCATCGCAGACTGACTTTGATTTCGTGCGATCCCTGATTGACGAAGATGCCGTGCCGGACGATGTGACGATTTCGGTTCTGACCCAGTCTCGCCCTGAAATCATCGAGCGCACCCTTGATGCCCTCGTCGGTTTCCCGCGCGCGACCGTCCACCTGTACAACGCGACGTCGCCACTGTTCCGCGAGCTCGTCTTCGGCAATGACAAGGCACAAACGATCGACTTGGCTGTCTTTGGTGCACGCGAAGTGGTGGCGCAGGCAGAAAAGCGTCTGGGCGATGAAACGATCTTCGGCTTCGAATACTCGCCCGAAATCTTCGTGGATACCGAACTCGACTTTGCTCTCGAAATCTGCGAATCCGTTATGGATATTTGGCAGCCCGAAGACGACCGCGAAATCATCTTGAACCTGCCAGCAACCGTTGAACGTGCAACGCCGAACGTTTATGCCGACCAGATCGAATACATGGCACGCAACCTCAGCCGTCGCGACAACATTGCGATCAGCGTGCACCCGCACAATGACCGTGGAACCGGCGTTGCTGCGGCTGAATTGGCATTGCTCGCCGGTGCAGACCGCGTGGAAGGGTGCTTGCTCGGCCAGGGTGAACGCACCGGTAACGTTGACCTGTTGACCCTGGGGCTCAACCTGTTCAGCCAAGGCATTGACCCGGGTGTTGACCTGACGAATATCGATGAGATCCGTCAGACCGTCGAATACTGCACGTCGATGGAAACGTCACCGCGTGCACCTTACGTGGGTGACCTCGTCTACACTTCTTTCTCCGGATCGCACCAGGATGCGATTAAGAAGGGCTTCGTCGCCCGCAAGAAGAAAGTTGGAGAAGCTGGCGGTGACGAAAATGCAGTGGTGTGGGAGTTGCCCTACTTGCCGATCGACCCGCACGATGTGGGTCGTTCCTACGAGGCCGTTGTCCGCGTGAACTCGCAGTCCGGCAAGGGGGGCGTCGCCTACCTCATGTCGACCACTCACAATCTGGAACTGCCACGTCGTCTGCAGATCGAGTTCTCTCGCATCGTTCAGCGACATACGGACTCCTACGGTGGCGAGATCGACGGCGATACCCTCTGGCAGATCTTCGCCGATGAATACCTGCCGAACTCGGCAGCGAAGAACCTCACCGCCTGGGGTCGCTTCGAACTCGGAACTTCTCACGTGACGACTAACGCCGACGAGCAGGTTGATCTGAAGGTGATACTGACGGATCAGGGTGAGCCCGTCGAGGTCAAGGCACACGCCGGCGGTCCGATCGAAGCATTCGTCAAGGCACTCGGCCAGTTTGACGTGGATGTCCGCGTCCTCGACTACTCCGAACATGCGATGAGCCAGGGCGGTGACGCGAAGGCAGCGTCCTATGTTGAAGCCGCCGTCAACGGCCAAATCCTCTGGGGTGTCGGTATCGATTCGTCGATTACGCGCGCAACCTATAAAGCAGTTATTTCTGCGGTGAACAGGGCTTTGCGCTGACATACAGGGGAGAAACGGGGCGGGTACGACCACTTCGTTCCCGCCCCGGCCATTTTCCAGTCGCCGTTTTCTCTCTGCAATTTCAGCCAGGGACTCGACAGTCGCCTCGTCCCCGCATTGCATAACGCGCCATTAATGCACCGAAGTGGGACAATTTCACCGTGATGAGAACGTATCGAGACGAAGCGATCGTGCTTCGCACACACAAACTGGGGGAGGCCGACAGGATCATCACACTGCTCACCGCGAATAACGGTCTGGTTCGCGCAGTCGGTAAGGGCATACGCAGAACAACGTCGAAGATGGGCGCACGTCTTGAACCATTCGGCGTGATTGACGTGCAACTCCATCGCGGGAGGAACCTCGACATCATTACCCAAGCTGAAGTCATTACCCAGTACGGTGACGCGTTATCGAAAGATTTTGAGCTGTATGCCCGCGCATGTGTCATGATCGAGATCGCAGAGAAACTGACTGCTGATTCTGATGATGGAGTGCGCTCCCAACATCTTCTGCTGATCGGTGCTCTCTACGCTCTTGCACACGTGCGTCACGACCCCAATCTGGTGCTCGCATCGTATATTCTCCGCGCGCTTGCGATAGCCGGCTGGGCACCTTCGTTCTTCGATTGTGCCGTGTGTGGAGCCCAGGGGCCACACGCTGCTTTCTCCATTCAGGAAGGCGGTGCCGTCTGCGAAAACTGCCGACCCGTCGGAGCGTCAGCTCCCTCTTTCGAAGCAATGGAATTGATGGGGGACCTGCTGTCCGGAGAGTGGGGCCGAGCCGATAACTCGCCGGATTTCGCTCGCATTGAGGCATACGGGCTTGTCAACGCCTATGCTCAATGGCACGTTGAACATCGCATTCGTTCATTGCGGGTCCTTGAAAGGAACAGTTGATGGCACCTGAAGCGAATCTGACACCGATGGATCGAGCCGGCGGTGATCCCAGCGCGCCTCTGACCGGGCCGGGTCAGTGGCATCAGCCTGTTCCCGAATTTACTACTGGGGAAGTGCCCGCGCACGTTGCGCTGATCATGGATGGTAACGGCCGTTGGGCGAATTCACGAGGCCTCGCGCGCACCGAAGGACACCGCGCCGGTGAATATGCGCTGATGGATACGATCGCGGGTGCCATTGATGCGGGAGTCCGCTACCTGTCGGTGTACACGTTCTCCACGGAAAACTGGAAGCGGAGCCCAGCAGAGGTCCGTTTCATCATGAATTACGCGACCGACGTTCTTGCTCGCCGTACCGATCAACTGAATGACTGGGGAGTCCACGTGCGCTGGAGTGGGCGTGAACCCCGCCTATGGAAGTCCGTCGTGAAGGCCCTGTCGAAGGCAGACGAAGCCACGAAAGATAACTCCACACTGGACCTCATCATGTGCGTGAACTATGGCGGGCGTGCAGAGATCGCTGATGCTGCGCGAGATATCGCTAGGCAGGTCGCAGCGGGAAAGCTCCGCCCAGATGGCGTGACAGAAAAGTCATTTGCCCATCACCTGTATCTGCCCGATGTCCCTGACGTTGACCTGATGATTCGCACGTCGGGGGAGAAGCGCATCTCCAACTACCTGCTCTGGCAGATGGCGTACTCGGAAATGATGTTCATTGATACGCCGTGGCCTGCGTTCGATCGTGAAGTGCTGTGGGACTGTCTGCTCGAATACGCAGGGCGTGACCGCCGATTCGGGGGAGCGATTGATCAGGTGGGGTCGGCCTCGTAAAAACGAGTCAGTCGACGCGGACGGTAGCAGGCTCGCTGGAGGTGCGCTTGCGCCATGCAATGACTCCAATGGCAACAGCGGCGACGGCAAGGCCTCCCGTGCGACCCCACCAGGAGCCAGCAACTGTGCCAAGCAATGCCATCCAAATAGCCAGCAGCCCCATGCCGTACAGGATTGCCCATGCGATGCAACCAGGAATCATCGCTAGCGTGTATGTGCGCCACTTCATGGAGACTAAGCCG
Organism: Pauljensenia sp. UMB0895; assembly: GCF_030218905.1. Taxonomy (NCBI): domain Bacteria; kingdom Bacillati; phylum Actinomycetota; class Actinomycetes; order Actinomycetales; family Actinomycetaceae; genus Pauljensenia; species Pauljensenia sp. UMB0895. The sequence continues at coordinate 68,217 of NZ_JASOQR010000013.1, forward strand.
GCACCGGCGTTTACCGCAGTTTGGATACCAACGGTCAGGAAACACAGGGGAATGATGATCAACCCCCATGTGTCCAACAGCTTCGCACCGCGCTTCGGCGTAGGGCCGTTAAACCAGCGGGCAATCGAACCCCGCACACCATCTTTCCCGGCGCCAGCCAACGCGCCACGCGCGGCACCTCGACCCAACCAATAGGTTCCCTGGGCTCGGCAAAAAACGATCACGAAGAGGGCAATAAAAAGCGTCGAGCCGTGATCGGCCCACGAGGGAATCACTGAGCATCCTTAGACGACTGAGCGCCCGCAGGGCCCTCATCATCTGCCACGCCAGCCGAACACGTCTGGCATAGGCCAAACAACTCAACGGAATGCTCGACAGCCGTAAAACCGTGCGCGGACGCATTATCGCGAATCCACTTCTCGGTCATATCCAGTTCGATCTCTTCAGTATGCCCGCAGGTGCGACAGACCAAATGATGGTGGTGCGTTGATGAATGGCATACGCGGAACAAGGATTCTCCATCGGCGCTACGCAACACGTCCACATCGCGGCCGTCGGCAAGAGCCTGCAGGTTCCTGTAGACGGTCGCAAGACCGACCTTGAGTCCCTGCTTGTGCAGGTCTTCGAAAATCTGCTGGGCGCTACGGAAATCAGGTACCCGAGTCAGCTCGGCAAAAACCGCCTGACGTTGCTTGGTCATGCGTTGCATTTTCGGACCTCCAGTTTTGCGTCGAGTCAATCGGGTGGATGGGTGGCTCAGGGGCACAGCCTGAGCATATCGGTTCGGTTCGTTTCTGTCCGACCGTGATAGTGGCACTGTGTCTGATCACAGCCGGGTACGGGAGCGATTCTGTTGTGTTGAGTGGGTGTCTTGGTGTTCGGGGTGAGCGACGTGGGCGCGCACATTCGCCATTTTTGACGCACGCTGGCGCCTGTCGACCAGTCCCTTGATGATGAATCCGATCGCGTACAGGGCAATCGCGAATACGACGATGGATGCGCCCGGGGACAGATCGATGAAGTATGTGAAAGACAGTCCCGTGATGCAGATGATTGCGCCGAAAACCATGGCCCATGCCATCGTTGATCGAAATGACTGTGCCATCAGTTGTGAGATGGCAACGGGAATGATCATGAGTGCGGACACCAGTAGCGATCCCACAACGCGCATCGCAACAGCTACGGTCAAGGCAGACAGGATGGCAATAATCATCGACAGTGTCTTCGTGGGTAGTCCGGTTGAACGCGCGAAATCTTCATCGTTCGTCACTGAGAAAAGAGCTGGTGCAATACCGACTCCCACTGCCAAGATGAGGATTCCGAGGACTGAAATCAGCGTGATATCAGTCCATGTCACGGTTGCAATCGAGCCGAAGAGGTAAGAATTCAGCTGGGCTGAAGTGCCACCGGCAAGACCGATAAGAAGGACACCGCCGGCAATGCCACCATAGAACAGCATCGCGAGCGCCACGTCAGCAGACGTGCGCCCAGACTGGCGGACTAATTCGATCGTGATAGCTCCCACAAGCGAAATAATCATCGTCCCTGGGATCGCCCACGAATCTTGTGGGTTCGCGTTCGCCATTGTGCCGGCAAGCCAGCCGAGCGCTACGCCGGTCAGCGAAATATGCCCGATTCCGTCACCGAGCATTGCCAGTCGGCGATGCACTAAGTAGGTGCCGACAACGGGTGCTGACAAGCCGACGATGAGAGCGGCAAGAAGTGAGCGTTGCATGAGGGACGAGGTCAGCAGTGAGGTGAGTCCGTCGATAATTGTCGCGATCATCATGCCTGCCAAATATCGTCGACGAGGCCTGGCCCGGCCTGCGGATGTGGATGCCCGTGATGATGGCCGCCACCATCGGAATGCTGTTCATGGTCGTCACTGATGTGAGGTGGCCCGTCGTAGGTGACGTGTCCCCCACCGATGTGGAGTTCCCTATCGAGAAGCGGACCGAGTTCGCCGAGCTCGTGGAGTACGACAAGAATCGTTGTTCCCTCAGCTTTTGCTTCGCTAACGATTCGCGCGAGGCGCTCTCGAGATGTCCGGTCGATGCCGGCCATGGGTTCGTCCATGATCAGCAAATCGGGATTGCGGACGAGTGCTCGAGCGATGAGGACTCGCTGTTGCTGTCCACCCGAAAGAATCGACATCGATTCTTTGGCGCGGTGTGCCAACCCGACTCTCTTCAGCGCAGCCATTGCCTTCTTTGTATTTCCGGGAAGGCTCCACCACTTCTTTGAGCCAAGAAGACCTGACTTCACAACTTCCAGAGCACTGGACGTGACTGCACCACCAACGCTGATGCGCTGAGGGACATAGCCGATTCGATCCCAGTTGACCGCGCGACGCTGAGTGTTATCAACACCGAAGATGTGAATCGATCCGCGGGTAATCGGAGCGGTACCAAGAATGGCGTGGAGAGTCGTGGACTTTCCTGATCCATTCGCACCCGTCAGGGCAACAGTTTGCCCAGGGCGAACATCGAACTCGATCCCGTGGAGAACGAGGTGAGAATCCCACGCAACGTGGACATTATCCAGTGAAATGACGGGAGCGGATATCCCCACCTCAGGGACATCCGCTTCCGAGTTTTTGGTGTTGCTCACTTGCAGGACAGAGCCGTCTGAAGAGCTGTGATGTTGTCACGCATGACCGCTGCGTAGTCCTTGGATGAATCAACCTGGCTTTCGATCGGATCGAGAACCGCGGTCTGGATTCCAAGATCGTCAGCAAGAGTCTGCTCAACCTTTGGGTCGATGAGAGCTTCAGTGAAGATCGTCGTGATACCTTCCGACTTCACGAGCTTGGAGATTTCTTCCAGGCGCGCCGGCGAGGGCGAGGATTCGGGATCCAGACCCGAGATGCCCACCTGGGTCAGGCCAGTGCGGTCTGCAAGGTAGCCGAATGCGGTGTGAGCAGTGACGAAGGTCTGGTGCTTGCAGGTTGCTGTTGCGTCAACGAGTTCGGTCGACAGATCTTTCATGTTCTTGGTGAGTGTCGCAGCATTGGATGTGTAGGTCTGAGCATTCTGAGGATCAGCCTTGGCCAGAGCCTGACCGATAGCCGTTGCTGCCTGGCCCATGCGTTCCGGATCCAGCCAGAAGTGAGGGTCAGTCGTCATGTCGTGGTGGTGATGGTGCTCAGCTTCTTCACCGGACTCAGCGGTTTCGCTCGAGGCCATGTGATGGCCGTCGTCATGATCTGCTTCATGATCGTGCGAATCAGACTCGGTAGCGTCGCCTTCTTCTTCCGCTTCAGCCGGGTGATTGCCGTCTTCTGCAACATCAACAAGCTGAACAGCCTTAGCGACGTCGATAACCGTTTCCGGGCCGTTGTGCTCAACAGCTTCGTCCACTGCGGACTGGAAGCCCCCTAGATAAACGACAGCATCGGCCTTGCCAAGCTGGTCGACGGTGGCGGGAGAAAGCTCAAGATCGTGCGGTTCGGCACCGTCGGGGGTTAACGAGGTGACCTTAATAAGGTCGCCACCGATTTCTTCGGTCAGATACTTCAGTGGGTAGAAGGACGCCATCACATTCAGAGGTGATGATGAACCAGATGCGGAGGTATCTGACGCCGACTGGGTGGTCGTCGTGCCCGAGCATGCGGCCAAAGCGAAAGAGCCAGCGAGCGCGCTAGCGATAACAACAGAACGAGACAGCTTCATGTTTCAAGTTTCACCCTTAATGGTAATCATTGCCAATAGTGGGAAGGGGGGTGTGCGTCACACTGAGCCTGTCAACGAAGCCGTCGCTAAGTTCGATAGACTCCCACTATCGCAGGCTGCGCCAGCCAGGTGTGGCCGCCAAAACAAGGAGCACAAAGTGGCAGCGCCTTCTCGTCTTGATTCCGTTATCTCCCTAGCCAAGCGTCGCGGATTCGTCTTCCCATGTGGCGATATTTACGGTGGTACTCGCTCAGCGTGGGATTATGGTCCGCTCGGCGTTGAACTGAAGGAAAACATCAAGAAGCAGTGGTGGCAGTACATGGTTCGCTCCCGCGAAGACGTCGTGGGTCTGGACTCCTCCGTCATCCTTCCTCGTCAGACTTGGGTTGCTTCCGGTCACGTCAAGGCATTCACCGATCCGCTCGTTGAGTGCACCTCCTGCCACAAGCGCCTCCGTGCAGATAATCTGCAGGAAGCTCACGCTGCTAAGCACGGCATCGACAACCCGGATGACGTCCCTCTCGGAGACGTCGCATGCCCCAACTGTGGCACCCGCGGTCAGTTCACCGAGCCTCGCGCATTCTCTGGCCTGCTCAAGACCTATCTCGGCCCGGTCGACGACGAGTCCGGTCTGCACTACCTGCGCCCCGAAACCGCTCAGGGTATCTTCATCAACTACGGAAACGTTGCGGCAGCCTCGCGCAAGAAGCCGCCGTTCGGCATCGGCCAGATCGGCAAGTCCTTCCGTAACGAAATCACCCCCGGTAACTTCATCTTCCGTACCCGCGAATTTGAGCAGATGGAACTCGAGTTCTTCTGCGCACCGGGCACCGACGAAGAATGGCACCAGTACTGGATCGACTACCGTCGCGACTGGTATACCGACCTTGGCATCAACCCCGACAACCTGCGCTTCTACGAGCACCCAAAGGAAAAGCTCTCGCACTACTCCAAGCGCACCGTCGACATCGAATACCGCTTCGGATTCCAGGGCTCCGAATGGGGTGAACTCGAAGGCATCGCAAACCGTACCGACTACGACCTGGGTGTCCACTCCGAAGCCTCCGGCTCGAAGCTCGACTACTTCGACCAGACCACCGGCGAACGTTGGACTCCCTACGTCATCGAGCCGTCCGCTGGCCTGACCCGCTCGCTCATGGCATTCCTCATCGAGGCCTACCACGAGGACGAAGCCCCCAACACCAAGGGCGGCGTCGACAAGCGCACCGTTCTGCGCCTCGACTCGCGTCTTGCCCCCGTGAAGGCAGCTGTCCTGCCACTATCGCGTAAGCCCGAGCTCACCGGCCCGGCACGCGAACTTGCAGCAGACCTCCGCTCCATCTGGAATGTCGAATACGACGATGCGGGTGCCGTTGGCCGTCGCTACCGTCGCCAGGACGAAATCGGCACCCCGTACTGCATCACCTACGACTTCGACTCGGTTGAAGACAAGGCAGTGACCGTCCGCGACCGCGACTCGATGGTTCAGGAACGTATTCCGCTTGAGAACGTCAAGAAGCTCCTCATCGAAAAGCTCGGAGCTTGCTGATTTGATTCCATCCGAATCAACGCTTGGCCCGACCTTAGCTCTTGAGGTCGGGCCACTGCGCGTATGGTCGCCCATCGTTCTTGCCCCGATGGCGGGAGTAACCGATGTGCCATTTCGGCGTTTATGTCGACAGATGGGCGAAGAAGGACTGCCGGATTGGTTGAATCCTTCCAGCTCGAACGCTCAGGTCACTCCAGAAAAAGGCGTGGACGCACTCGCCGGCCTATACGTCTGCGAAATGGTAACGTCGCGCGCCCTCGTTGAAGGTAATGTGCGCACATTGGAAATGGTGCGCCCAGACCCCGCCGAACGCGTGCGCTCCATCCAGCTCTACGGCGTCGATCCAGCAACGATGGCTCAGGCTACATCGATCCTTATTGACCGTGACCTGGTGGATCACATTGACCTGAACTTTGGGTGCCCGGTTCCGAAAGTGACGAAGAAGGGTGGGGGAGCTGCCCTTCCGTGGAAGCGCGACCTGTTCGACGATCTTGTACACGCGGTTGTTGGTGCTGCGGACAGGGCCGGAGCAGCAGCTGGTCGCGACATTCCCGTCACAGTGAAAATGCGCGTTGGTATCGACGACGATCACATTACGTTCCTCGACGCTGCGAAAGTGGCTGAAAATCGCGGTGTCGCAGCGGTTGCCCTCCACGCGCGCACGCAAACCCAGCACTACGCGGGTCACGCTGACTGGACGCAGATCAAGCGTTTGAAAGACGCGATGCGTATTCCTGTCTTCGGCAACGGCGATATTTTCTCCGGCGCAGATGCGCAGCGAATGATGGATGAAACCGGTTGCGATGCAGTTGTCGTTGGTCGAGGATGCCAGGGGCGCCCCTGGCTGTTTACCGACCTGACTTCGACACTGATGGGTGGTCCTGCCTTTAGCGACCCGAGTCTTTCCGATATCGCGGACATCATCGAAAAGCACGCCGCATGGGTCATTGAAGACCAGGGCGATGAACTGCGGGCCCTCCGCGAAATGCGCAAGCACGTCGGCTGGTATCTGCGAGGCTTCGCGATCGGCGGGCCGACTCGTCACGCGCTCTCAATGGTGTCGACCCTCGAAGAACTCCACGATCTTCTCCACATGCTGGACCTCGATCAGGAGTATCCGCAGGCGGCGCTGGGAGCTCGCGGTCGCGCCGGCGGTGAAAAGACGCCACGCCTACCCGATGGGTGGTTGGACTCTCCCTATCTGAGCGATGCTGAACGCCAGACCCTTCATCTTGCTGAATCCGATGTCAGTGGAGGCTGATATGTCGAATCCCTGCGATGATTTCATCCCAACTGAAGTGACGATCGGTCATGCGTCGACTCTGCGAGGAATGCTCAACATCGGAGGGGGCGCTCCAACGGCCGTCATCTCTTCGCTGATGAGCGCCTCACTGGAATCGCTAACAAGCGAGATCACGGATGTCGCCGGCGCTCAGCCCGACCTGATTGAATGGCGCGTTGACCCACTCCTTGCCTCGGTGCAAGCGAGCGAGCGTGAAGGCCTATTACGCACTGGACTCAAGCTCGTGACGGATCAGAGCCCGCTTCCTCTGTTGGCAACAATTCGCACAGTCGCCGAAGGGGGCCTCGTTGATCTTTCTGACGGTCAATACACGGACTTTCTTGCCATTCTGGCCACCTTCGCCGACGCGATCGACCTTGAAATTTGTCACCCGGGTGCAATCGACATAGTTGAAGAGATTCACGAGGCCGGTAGCATCGCCGTGGCGTCGCACCATGATTTCACCCGAACGCCCCCCGCCGTTGACATTGATCGAGTATTCGCATCGATGGCAAAAGCTGGCGCCGACGTGCTCAAAATTGCCTATATGACTCATCGGCCCGAGGACGCACTGAGGATCATGGACGCGCAACTAAGAGCGTCACGAACCTATGCCCTTCCTGTTATCGGCATTGGAATGGGTGAATTCGGTGCGATCACCAGGATCTGCGGTCACACATTCGCCAGCGCGGCAACATTCGCTTCAGCGTCGTCCTCTAGCGCCCCAGGTCAGCTCAGCGTTGAAGAAACCCGGCGTGGCCTCGTCACCCTTCAACGCTGAAAGGCGCGCACGAAAGCGGAAATCGAAACGGTGGTCGTGGATCCGTCAGCCAGAGAACTCGGCGGTCGGTGCCGGCTGGATGCGGGCGACACTTACCCACGCGCACGACCTGGGAGCGACCACACCATGGCTACTCTGGGAACTCGCCACAAGGATCTGGGAACCGGGCGGAAGAGCGAGAGGCTGATCGGCGGTGTTCACAACGATCATCACGTCGGAGTTCAGATAGACAAGAGTGTCGGGGCGCGCCCACTCCAACCCGTGCAGTACGCCCAGCGCGTGCGTTCCCAGCTTGCGTTCGGATCGCAGGGCAAGCGCCGTTCGAATGTACGAGGTCGCACTGACCTGCTCGACCACGTTTTCTTCACGAAGGCGACCGTGGAACACACCCGGCAGACCAAGCGCAAGTAGCGTTAACGCACGATCCGCATCCGACTGGCGATCGGCGGGCAGACAATCAACGTTCCATGGAGCAACCGCACCAATACGATCGCGGATAGACAGCGAATCTGAAACAACCAACTCAAGGCTTGGAGCGTCAAAAGAAGCAGTTCGTAGCGCATCATCGTACAGATGATGGAACCACTCGTCTTCAAGGTGAGACATAATGGCGGGAGTGTCAAAGCCAGACAGGCGTGCCGTCACAATCGGCTGAGAATCAAATGTTGCACACTCTGCTTCAACCTGGCGGACAAGAGCAGTGAAACGCTCTCGCGCAAGCGCCCTGCGGATCGGGGAGTCTTCATACTCTTCGGCGCACACGCCCAAATCAACACCATCCGCGCCAGCGTTGAGGGCACCGCGCGTCCTCAGAAGGAGCGTCGTGACGCGGTTTTCCATATCCGCTCCGCGCGCCCCCAAAGACACGAATGTTTCATTCGGGATACGCACAATCACACGCTGGCGGCGCGCTTTCAACTGATGAATAAACTCTGGCAACGGCGACTTCGGATGAACCAGCAGAATCGGGTCATCAAGAGTGACAAGAACGGTATCAAAACCGGCATTGTGTAAGGTCAGTGCATCAGTGGAAATCTGAGCAGCGTTATCCGCAGACAGAGAAGTAGGGATCGTCGCGAGCGCACAGGAATGCCACCAGGGACTAGGACCGCGCCTGGATCGGTGAACGAGCAGGGTGCGGACGGCGTGTGGGCGAGGCTCGTGGTGTTTCACCCTTTCATCGTGTCACAGATGTGGATAACTCGTCTGCCCATTCCCAAGGGATAGGCTTATATGGTGAATGAAAGCCCTGAAATGACTCGGAGTGCCATGGTGCTCGTGCCCGTGTATTCGTCCCAGGATCAGTCACGTATGTGGCCTGAACCTTCGAAGTCAGCGATGCGGACAGCGTTCGAACGCGACAGGGCTCGAATTGTGCACTCGTCGGGTTTGCGTCGTCTGGGTGAGAAGACTCAGGTGTTAGGCCCGGCCACTGACGACTTTGTTCGTACGCGTCTGACGCACTCTCTTGAGGTTGCGCAGGTTGGTCGTGAACTGGGTAAAGAATTGGGCGCGAATCCTGACGTGGTGGATGCAGCGTGCCTGAGCCACGATCTTGGACACCCGCCGTTTGGGCACAATGGCGAGAGGGTTTTGGATGAGCTTGCCGGCGATTGCGGTGGTTTTGAAGGAAACGCGCAGACTCTGCGTCTAGTGAGCCGACTTGAGCCGAAAGTGCTGACCGATGATGGGCATCCGGCGGGGTTGAATCTGACGAAGGCGACACTGGATGCGATCTGTAAATACCCGTGGGCGAAAGGCCAGGGGCCGGATCCGATGAAGTCAGCAAAGAAGTTCTCCGTCTATTCAGATGATGCTCACGTTTTCGAGTGGATGCGTCAGGGAGCACCCGTTGGTCGACGTTGCTTGGAAGCACAGATCATGGATCTCTCAGACGACATTGCCTACTCCGTGCATGACGTTGAAGATGCCATCGCAACGGGTAAATGCGACGTTGCATCCCTCAGCGATGAATCGACACTGAATGAGATTATTGACTCGACGATCAACTGGTACGGGACAGGTGTTGCCCGCACCGATTTGGAACTGGCGATTGAACGTCTGCTTCGTATGCCCGAATGGCCACGATCCTTTGATGGTTCCTATCGTGCGCTCGCGGAATTGAAAGATTTCACATCCGAACTGATCGGACGTTTCTGTGCCTCTACGGTCAGCGCGACTCGTGTTGAGTTTGGTGCCGGTCCGTTGGGACGATACCGTGCGGATCTGGTTGTTCCTCCCGAGGCTCGTGCAGAGATCCAGATCCTGAAGGGGCTGGCTGTTCACTTCGTGATGAGCCCGCGTGAGAACGAGCCGGTGTATTACCAGCAGCGCACGCTTTTGGCGGACTTGGTGGATGCTCTTTTCGAAGCTGGACCGTCGGCTTTGGAGCCTCTTTTTGCTGAAAACTGGCGTCAAACGAACGATGATAATGAGCGTTTGCGCGTGGTGATTGACCAGGTTGCGTCGCTGACGGATGCGTCCGCATCACGCTGGCACGCCCAGTGGTGTGGCATGCTTTCAACCCAATTGTGAGCGTGCGCTAAACGGTGAACGGATCGGTAGACTAGCGTCTATGGCCGGACGCATTCTTGAAGAAGACAAGGAACGCTTACGACAGGCAATTGATGTTGCTCGTGTCGTAGGTGAACACGTCACTTTGCGTAGCGGCGGAATGAACTCTTTGAAGGGGTTGTGCCCTTTTCACGATGAGCGCACTCCGAGTTTCACCGTTAATCCGACGACGGGTCTCTGGCATTGCTTCGGGTGTGGAGAAGGCGGGGACATCTTCGCTTTTGTTCAGAAGATCAATAATTTTTCCTTCCCAGAGACTCTTGAATACCTGTCTCAAATGACGGGTGTCCCTCTTCGGTACGAAGAGGGAAGCTCTCAGACGGTGCGTGAACAGCCCGGCAGGCGCCAGCGTCTGATCGACATGCATCGAATTGCTGAAGAGTTCTATCAACAACAGCTTGAAACTCCAGAGGCCTTGCCTGCCCGTAAGTTCTTAGGCAACCGCGGGTTCGGACCTGCAGAGTGCCGGCATTTTGGCGTCGGTTACTCAGCCGATTCCTGGGACACTCTGACGCGCATGCTTCGCTCACGTGGTTTTACCGATGAAGAGATTGAAAAGTCCGGTTTGGCGTCGCGTGGGCAGCGAGGTCTGATTGATCGTTTCCGCGGTCGCGTCATGTGGCCGATCCGGGATATCACGGGAACAACCGTTGGTTTTGGCGCCAGGCGTTTGAACGACGAAGACAAGCAGAGCCCGAAGTACTTGAATACCCCCGAAACTCCGCTGTATAAGAAGTCCACGTTGCTGTATGGGCTGGATTTGGCGAAGAAAGAGATTTCCAAGAACCGTAAGGTCGTCATTGTCGAGGGATACACGGACGTGATGGCTGCTCATATGGCCGGTGTGACCTGCGCGGTTGCTACCTGCGGTACGGCTTTCGGATCCGAGCACGTTCGCGTTGTCCGCCGACTGCTGGGCGACTCAGCGGATTCTGCTGCCGGGGTTGTCCTATCCAGTGGGCAGGCACGAGGTTCCGAAGTGATCTTTACCTTTGACGGTGACGAGGCGGGCCAAAAGGCTGCTCTTCGCGCGTTTAAAGAAGACCAGAACTTTGCGTCTCAAACATTTGTTGCAGTTGATCCTCAGGGGATGGATCCGTGCGACATCATGATTAATCGTGGGAAGAACGCGGTTGTTGAATTGATTCGTTCGCGTATTCCACTGTTTGAATTCGTCTTGCGTTCGATCCTTCGCCAATCGAACCTCAATTTCCCCGAAGGACGCGTTCGGGCTTTGGAAGCTTCTGCTCCCATCGTTGCTGACATTAAAGATCGGGCATTACGGATGGAGTACGAACGCCTGCTAGCCGGCTGGCTTGGCATGGATCCTCGTTTCGTGCAAAACCAGATTCGTTCACTATCACGCGGGAGATACCAGCGTTTCGACAGTGCGCAGAATAACCACATGGCTGGAGCTGGTCGCCCGCAACCTCAAGCGCGCCCCGAACCCGAAGATCTCGTCTCGCGCGTGGAACGCCAGGCGTTGGAAGCAGTTTTGCAACAGCCGATTTATTTCATTGGCACGCAGTTCGATTCCATCGATGGTGCGACGTTTACTCATCCAACGCGCAGAGCCGTATTCGATGCGGTTAAAGCGGTTGGTGGCGTCGATGCGTTTGCTCGTCAGCTGAAGAAAGCACAGGACGAAACAGGCGATAGTGTCTATGCGCAAGAGGTGGCGACACGTCGTTTCGTGGATGATATTCGCCAAGAAGCAGGCGAATTGATTGAACCGATTATCACCAAACTTGCAGTCGTCGAACTTCCTCAGGATCGCGAAGACGAAATGCGTTCCTACTGCAAGGGAGTTGTGAACGCACTGGTTCGACTGGACCTGAATCGCAAAACAGCCGACATTCGCTCTCAGCTTCAGCGTATGAATGAAGACGACCCGAAGTATCAAGAAACATTCGAATACCTGGTCACTCTTGAACAGCGACGACGTTCTTTGCGTGAACGCGACTAGATTGTTGATCGTTTCTCGCACTGGCTTCCCCGGTGCCGTGCTACCGACATATTCGACCCCAAGGAGGAGGCCACCATGGCTGAAGTTGAGAGCTTCGCGCTGGATCACACTGCAGTGAAAGCACCCTATGTTCGCCTGATTGCCGTTGAACACGGCCCGAGGGGGGATGCGATTTCTAACTTTGATCTGCGTTTCGTCCAGCCGAATGAAAACGCGATCCCAACCGGTGGTCTGCACACGATCGAACACCTGATGGCATCCCTTCTGCGCGACCGCATGGATGGAGTGATTGACTGCTCGCCGTTCGGTTGCCGAACCGGTTTCCACCTGATTATGTGGGGCACCCCAAGCATTGAAGAAGTCACGCGAGCCGTTGTCTCCAGCCTTGAAGCAATCGCTGACCAGATCACTTGGGATGACGTTCCCGGCACCGACATCGTGTCCTGCGGTAACTACCGTGATCACTCACTGTTCTCCGCCAAAGAATGGGCGCGAGCCATCCTGGATAAGAAGTTCTCCATTGATCCTTTTGTGCGCACTCTGCTGGACGACTAGGGGCGCGTTGTAGCGACTGAAAAACGTGTCGGCGAGGTCACAGACTTCGCCGACACGTGTATTACTGGGGAATAGACTTAATCGAGGCCCACGCTCTCACGCAAATCGCGTTCGAAGGCATCTGCTTCCTTCTGGGAAGCCTCATCAAGCGGGCCAAGCGCAATCAGAACAGAAAACAGCTTTCCGTCTTCTGTGCGCCGAATCCATGCCGCTACTTGCGTTCCATTCGACACCTTCAAGGCCTTGTGAATCACGATCGAATGATTGACGCGGTCACTGATGGTCCGCATCAGAACGTGCGGATCTTCAGACACTGTCGTCAGCGTCCAATCCGGGCGTTGAGGATCAACCCAGGTGACCGACAACTGACGAGTTTCAGCCTCCCATTTGGCGGTCGCGGCCTCGTACCACATTGCGGAGTCGATGATCGCGGTGGCAGAAGTCAGGATCAGCGCATGAGTGCCGGCGACAACCCAGAGGTCATCGCCTACTTGCTCAGCGACGGGGTTGCGATCACTATCGGGGAGTAGGCCAAGAGTGGACGCGGGCAGAACGGTAGTCATGGGCTCATTGTAAGCAAACGCCATCTGCCCGGCTGGGCGAGGTGGCGTCCTGCGAAAAGCGGGCTTCCAAGACGGACAGTTAGTTGCTCTGTCCGGATTCGGTGCGTGCAACGGATTGAGATGACGGGGAGTCGTCAGTGCCCTCGGCGGGAACAGGGGTTGGCAATGGAAGAGAGCTCATCGTGGCAACACCCATCCATGAGCGAATATCATCGAGGGCTGCCTGAATGCCGATTGTCCGCAGGCTTTCGTCAGACGTATTCACCAAGTGAAGGTCGGCTTCAATCAGAGTCAAGAAAATAGCGTCAGCGCTGGACGTATCGATTGAACACCTCATGGCGCGCGTGTCCGTTGCACCATTCTTTAATGTTTCATCGACGCGGCTGAATAGTTCATCGGCTTTGATGCTGGCATCAGAAATGACTTGGTTCTTTAACTGAGCAGTCGGCAGTGACTGAGCAACACAATCCCAGCGTGCGACAGAATCGGAGAGCTCCGTGGAAGCTGCAAGCTTTTCACCTGTTTCGTCGCTTATTTCGAGCGTGGGCAACATCGTGCCATTCTCAAGGTGTTCCTGGTCAATCCCCCATGTTGACAGCGCCGCGAGCTCCCTATTGTCTGTTTTCATGCTGAAGCGAGAGTTGAGAGTCTGGAGGCTCTGACTCTGCATGCGTGTACCAATCCCGTACGTTAGAGCAAGCCCCTGAGTATCGGCGTAGCGGCTCAAAGCCACTTGAGTGAGGGCAACGGCTTGTCCGCCGTCAAGAGCATCGGGATTTGATGCGGTTGCAAGATCTCGAAGAGCAGTTGTTTCGTTCCACGCGATGAATTCGTCAATCGAAAGTGGCGCGTCGGCAATATCCGGAACGTTCTTGGCATTGTCTGGCACCTGAGTTCCCCACGGCTGCCAGACCCCACCCAAGGACTTTGCGCGTCCCTGAGCCTGCGTAGAAAAAGTTGAAAGCGCAGTGGCACATGACTCACACGATGAAGCAAGGGAAGCGAAACTCTGAGCGCGAATCGCTGCTGCCTGATCAGCGCGCGCAGCGCGATCACGAATGATGTCGGTGTCAGACATTGACGGGATCTGAAGTGTTCGCGTCAAAAATGGGATATTCGTTGACGTGCAGGCGCTGAGGATCAGGGCAGAAGCGATACTGATGCTCACCGAGGTGGCGATTCGGCGACGCCGAAGTGGTCGCGACGAAGTGGCTCGGTCAGTCTGAGTGTGATGATCAACAAGATGCACCTTCAAATCATGTCATGTTTCAAGGCGGGTACGATGGGGAGCTAATGCCGTGTTGGACACGTAGGAGGAATGGTGGCGAAGCCACAACATCACTTTGAGGCGCTTGAAGAACGCTTAGCGCCTATCGCTTCAGGGTTCGGACTCGAACTCGATTCCGTTATTGGAGTCAAAGAATCCGGAATGCAGATTGTTAGAGTGATCGTCGAAGCAATCGAGCCCGGCGCCAGCGTCGATTCGGAAGCTCTTGCCGATATGTCACGTGCAGTCAGCCCGATTATGGACGAAGTCGATCCCGTCGATGGCGAATACTTCCTTGAGGTGTCAACACCAGGAGCTGAGCGTGAACTGGCCACCCCTCGTCATTGGGGGCGCCAAATTGGGCGCCTTGTTGCCGTCAAACTCAAAGACGCTACGAAGCTGGTCGGACGTGTCGAATCCGCCACTGATTTCCATGCTGTGCTGAACGTCGATGGAACGCCTACTACCATTGAATACACCCAGGTTAAGAAGGCGCGTCCGCGCGTCGAATTCGGTTCGGAGGAATGAGACGCATGGAAATCGATATGACAGCACTGCGCATGGTCGAGCAGGAAAAGGGCGTGTCCCTAGACCGGCTCGTCGATGCCATTGAAGAAGCCCTTCTCAAGGCCTACCACAATCTTCCCGGCGCCATCTCTCAGGCTCGAATCGAAATCGATAAGAAGACCGGTAGCGTCGCAGTGATCGCCACCGAAGAAGACGAAGAGGGCAACCCGATCGGCGAATTCGACGACACCCCGAAGAACTTCGGTCGTATCGCCCAGACGACCGCTCGTTCGATCATCATTGCGCGCCTGCGTGATGCAGACGATCAGAAGGTTCTCGGCGACTTTGCTTCCCAGAAGGGACAGGTCGTCACCGGCGTCGTTGACCAGTCGCGCGACGGGCGCATCACCATCGTCAAGGTCGGCGATGACTTCGAAGCAGTTCTTCCCGACTCGGAAAAGGCTCCCGGCGAAACCTACCGTCACGGAGACCGCATTCGCGCGTTCGTCGTCAACGTTGAACGCACCGAAAAAGGCGCACGCATCACGCTTTCGCGCACTCACCCGGGCCTCGTTTCCGGTCTCTTCGAGCGCGAGGTCCCCGAAATTCAGCAGGGCTTGGTCAAGATCAAGTCGATCGCACGCGAAGCCGGACACCGTACGAAGATCGCCGTTGCACCGACTCGTGACGGCATTAACGCCAAGGGCGCATGCATCGGTCCGATGGGTGCACGTGTGCGCGCGGTCATGAACGAACTCGGTGGCGAAAAGATCGATATTGTCGACTGGTCGGCAGATCCGGCACGCTACGTCGCAAACGCTCTGTCGCCTGCACGCGTTGCCCGCGTTGTCGTTCACTCGATCGACAATCGCACCGCAACCGCGATCGTCCCGGACTTCCAGCTATCGCTGGCGATCGGTAAGGAAGGTCAGAATGCTCGCCTAGCCGCGCGTCTGACCGAATTCCATATCGACATTCATTCTGATACGGAAAACGGTGAAGAAGCAGACGTTTCGCGCACCTCAATGCCTGATGACGTGACCAGTCGCTCATGCGTGGACGACGAGGAATAAGCCCAGCTCGATTAAACTGATCATGTGTCGCATCCTGCGCTGAACCAGATTACCGTGCCACAAGGCGCGGTAATGGTGCGTACGTGTGTGGGATGTTCACGTCGAGCGTTACGCGCGGATCTAATTCGCGTTGTTGTTTCGAAAAATGGGGTGTGCACCGTAGACCCCACAAGCGCGCAACCCGGTCGAGGTGCGTGGATTCACCCGGATCCAACGTGTATCGAAACCGCCCGCAAGCGTCGGGCATTTCAACGCGCACTCTCATGCGAGGGCGACATTGACGCCCACATGTGGGACCAGCTTGGCCAGGTTGCCTCATCACGAGCACACAGTGCTCTCGTCGAGTAATGAAAGCGGGTTGGAAGCCGATGGGCACCCGATGAGTACCCAGCGATGAGCTGCCAGCAATACAAGTAACGCGTCTCCGTCCGGAGGCGCTTCCGGACAGGAGAAAAGTGGCAAAGTTGCGTGTCCACGAGCTCGCCAAAGAGCTCGGAATCACCAGCAAGGAACTTTTGACGTACCTCAACGACCACGGTGAGTTCGTCAAAGCCTCAAGCTCAGCATTGGAATCGCCAGTTGTGCGTTCCGTGCGCGAGCACTACGGATCGAAGGGCCCGGCTGAAGCCCCTTCAACGAAGAAGACCGCTACCAAGAGCGAAAAGAAGCCCGCCGAAAAGAAGACTGCCGAAAAGAAGACTGCGGCATCGAAGGCTTCTTCTTCGCAATCTTCCGCTCCGAAGCCTGCCTCACCGAAGGTAACAAAGAGCGCTGAGAAGACCTCGGCCCCCAAGCCGGGTGTTCCCAAGCCTGCAGCCCCCAAGCCGGCAGGCCCCAAGCCGGCAGGCAAGCAAAAAGCTGAAAGCAAGGACGACGCTAGCGCGCCACGTCCTTCTGCACCTCGTCCCGGCCCTCGTTCGGGTGGCCCGCGTCCGGGTAACAACCCGTATGCGTCCAGCCAGGGCATGCCTCGGCCGGGTGGTACCGGTGGCCCGCGCCCCGGTCCGCGTCCGGGCCCGCGCCCCGGTGGCAGCCGTCCACAGGGTGGTAATGAACGCCCGACACGTGGCAATTCCAACCGTTCCGGTAGCCCTCGTCCGAGTGGTAACCGTTCCGGTGGTGCCAATCGCCCGAACCCCGGCATGATGCCAGGACAAGCAAACTTTGCTCGCAACGCTTCCGGCGCCGCCCCCGCAAATGATCGCCCCGCACGTAACGGTGGTGGCCGTGGTCGTGGTGGCGCACGTCCCGCTGGTGGTCGCTCTGCGGGCGGTCCCGGCGCAAACGCCGGTGGCGGTTTCGGAGGTGCTCCCCGCGGTGGTGGACGTGGTGGACGCGGCTCAACTCCGGGCGCATTCGGTCGCGGAGGCGGTCGCAATCAGCGCGGACGCAAGTCGAAGCGCGCAAAACGTCAAGAGCTCGAACAGCAGAATGCACCCGTCATTGGTGGCGTTCAGATTCCTCGCGGAAACGGCAAGGTTATCCGTATCCGCCAGGGTGCATCCCTCGCAGACTTCGCCGAGAAGATCGAGGTCAATCCCGCAGCACTGGTCACCGTTCTGTTCCACCTTGGTGAAATGGCAACCGCAACCCAGTCGCTCGACCAGGACACCTTTGAAACACTCGGTGCAGAACTCGGTTACGACGTTAAGGTCGTTTCTCCCGAAGAAGAAGACCGCGAACTACTGGAGTCCTTCGATATCGACCTCGAGGCCGAAGAACTCGACGACGTCGAAAACCTCATGCCTCGTCCGCCGGTCGTCACCGTCATGGGTCACGTCGACCACGGCAAGACCAAGCTGCTTGACGCGATCCGTCACACCGATGTGGTCGATACCGAGCACGGTGGCATCACGCAGCACATCGGCGCCTACCAGGTCAACGTTGAACATGAAGGTCGCAAGCGTCCGATCACGTTCATTGATACCCCCGGTCACGAAGCATTCACCGCTATGCGTGCCCGCGGTGCTCAGGTCACTGACATCGCGATCCTGGTTGTCGCAGCCGACGACGGAGTCATGCCACAGACGGTTGAAGCAATCAACCACGCTCAGGCGGCAAACGTTCCGATCGTTGTCGCGGTCAACAAGGTCGATAAGGAAGGCGCAAGCCCGGACAAGATCCGTGGCCAGCTGACCGAATACGGTCTGGTTGCCGAGGAATACGGTGGCGACATCATGTTCGTCGACATCTCGGCAAAGCAGCGTACCGGTATCCGCGAACTGCTCGAAGCGGTTCTGTTGACCGCAGACGCTGCTCTGACCCTGGAAGCTAACCCCAATACCGCAGCACGTGGCGTTGCCATTGAAGCGAACCTCGATAAGGGTCGTGGCGCCGTTGCAACCATGCTGGTTCAGCGTGGCACCCTGCGCATCGGTGACGCACTGGTCGTCGGTTCCTCCTACGGTCGCGTCCGCGCCATGTTTGATGACACGGGGGATGACGTTTCTGAAGCCGGTCCGTCGCGTCCGGTTGCTGTCCTTGGTCTGACCTCCGTTCCGCGTGCAGGCGACTCCTTCTTGGTTGCCTCCGATGACCGTACTGCTCGCCAGATTGCTGGCAAGCGTGAGGCAGCAGAACGTCAGGCAATGCTTGCCAAGCGCCGTAAGCGTGTCTCCCTTGAAGACTTCGATAAGGTCCTCAAGGAAGGCGAGGTCGATACTCTCAACCTCATCATCAAGGGCGACGTTTCCGGTGCCGTCGAGGCCCTGGAAGATTCACTCCTCAGCATCGATGTGGGCGAAGAGGTCGCACTGCGCATCATCCACCGCGGTGTTGGTGCAATCACGCAGAACGACGTCAACCTGGCAACGGTCGACAACGCCGTCATCATCGGCTTCAACGTTCGCCCCGCAGAACGCGTGGCAGAACTGGCCGACTCCGAAGGCGTCGAGATCAAGTACTACAACGTCATCTACTCGGCGATCGACGACATTGAGGCCGCTCTTAAGGGCATGCTCAAGCCGATCTACGAAGAGGTCGCACTCGGTAGCGCAGAGATCCGTCAGGTCTTCCGCTCCGGCAAGTTCGGCAACATCGCAGGTTCGATCATCCGCTCTGGCACGATCAAGCGTGGAACCAAGGCTCGTTTGGTTCGCGACGGCGTGGTTGTCGCAGACAACCTCGAAATCGCGTCGCTACGTCGCGAGAAGGACGATGTCACCGAGGTCCGCGAAGGCTACGAATGTGGTATCACGCTGGGCTACAAGGACATCGCCGAAGGCGACATCATCGAAACCTGGGAAATGCGCGAAAAGCCGCGTGACTGAGGCCGTGATGGTCCGCTTGTAGGACATACGTAGTGTCGGGTGGAAGCGAGTTTCGTTTCCACCCGACCTGTGTGTTCCAAGCAGCTAACGCGTTTGGAGAGGTGCGTTGAACGTGAGGTATCCACCAGCATTCAGCCGATGAGGGGTAGAGCCTCTACGATGGGATACCAGCAAGTACGCCAGTTCGACTGAAATCATGAGCCACTGAACGGGTGACAGAAGAAAAAAGGGGAGTGCCATGGCAGACGAAGCACGCCAGCGCAAAGTTCAAGACCGTATTCACCAGACCGTCGCGCGTATGCTCGGCCGTCGAATCAAGGATCCACGTCTCAGCTTCGTCACGATCACCGACGTGCGAGTGACCGGCGACCTTCAGCATGCTTCGATCTTCTACACAGTCCTCGGCGATAATGCTGACCGCGCAGGCGCCGGTCGCGCATTCGAATCTGCAAAGGGCATTATTCGCTCCGAAGTGGGTAAGGCTCTAGGCATTCGCCTGACCCCGACCCTTGAATTCATCCTGGATGGCCTGCCCGAGTCTGCGGCAGCTCTCGAAGACGCGCTGGCAGCAGCGAAGAAGCGCGATGAAGAGATCGCGGCCTCGTCGATCGGGGCTACCTACGCTGGAGATGCAGATCCCTACCGTCGCGACGATGACGATGAAGGTAGCGAGGAAGCCGACGGCTTCGACGAAAATGAGCAGGACCTCGCCTGAGATGGCGAAAAAGCCTGACACTTCCATCCCAGGCATCGTTATTATCGATAAGCCAGCTGGGATGACCAGCCACGATGTCGTGTCGAAGATGCGACGCGTGGCGCATACTCGTAAGGTCGGCCACGGAGGAACCCTTGATCCGATGGCGACCGGCGTTTTGGTCATCGGCATCGGTCAAGCAACGCGACTGCTGACCTACATTACCGCCGGATCGAAGGCTTATGATGCGACGATTCGTTTCGGCGTTGCAATGACCACGGATGATGCGCAAGGCCAGCCGATTTCGATTGCCGGATGCGAACAGCTGGACCGAGAAGCGCTCGAATCTGCAATGGCAAGCCTGCGCGGTGAGATCATGCAGGTTCCTGCAACGGTCTCGGCGATCAAGGTCGATGGTAAGCGAGCCTACGCGTTAGCACGTGAAGGCCGCTCTGTTGAACTGAAAGCGCGTCCGATTACAATCCACGCCTTCGAACGACTGGGCGATCCGCGCATTCAAATGGCGGAGTATGCGATTGCTACAGATGATGATTCGGCTGAAATGACGGCTATTCCAGTCAGTGTCGTTGATGTTGACGTTCACGTCGATTGCTCGTCTGGCACGTATATTCGTTCCCTCGCCCGCGACCTCGGGCAGATGCTGGGGTGCGGCGCACACCTGACGGCGTTGCGTCGTACGCGTGTTGCCTCGTTCACCCTTTCGGGCGCCCACCAGCTGGCTGATCTGCAAGCGGAAACTGAAGCGCGAGGGGAGTTTTCGCCAGGCGCGCCCTCGTTGCCGTCTCCCGGCCTGATTCCGATTGCCGAGGCCGCGACCTCGTTGTTCCCCTCCATTGTTCTGAGCGCGGAAGAAGAACAGCGTTTCTCCCATGGTCAGGCACCGACGCGTGACGCGCAGGAAGTCATGGCATTAGGGAACCCCGGCGATGTCATTGCAGCATGCAATACATCTGGAGTGCTCTGTGGGGTGCTGGCCATTAAGAATCATTCTTTGAAGACTCTCAACGTATTTTCTGGAGAAACACAATGAAGGTCTGGACCGACCTGTCTGAGATTCCCGGCGATGAAAAGTCGGTGGTCACCATCGGTAACTTTGACGGTATGCACAATGGGCACCGCCGAGTCGTTGCCTCGTGCGTTGAGCGCGCACGCAAACGCGGTGTGGATGCCGTGGCGATTACTTTCGACCCGCATCCGACCCAGGTGCATCGCCCGGAAGTAAACCTCCAGCTGATTTCGCCGTTGCGGGATCGACTTGATGCCATGGCCTCGTGCGGACTGGATGCGACACTTGTGGAGCACTATGACCAAAGCGTGTACACGCTGGAACCCGAAGATTTCGTCACCGAGTTCCTCGTTGACCGCTTGGGTGCGGTTGAAGTTGTTGTCGGTGAAGACTTCCGTTTTGGTGCCCACAACTTAGGCACAATCGATACGCTTCGGGCGCTGGGACGCACCTACGGTTTTGATGTTGTGATGGTCACCGATATTCAGGCTCCCGAAGGGCGTCGCTGGTCCTCATCGTGGGTGCGTGAACTGCTCACTGAAGGCGATGTCGCTGGCGCTGCCCGGGTTTTGGGGCATTTGCACCGAATCCGTGGCACGGTCGAACACGGTTTTAAACGAGGCCGTTCTCTGGGATTTCCGACCGCCAATTTGCGGGGCGGAATTGAAGGCGTTGTGCCTGCTGATGGCGTGTATGCCGGCTGGGTTGTGCGTACCGTTCCGGGAACGCAGTCCGCAGAATTCTTGCCCGCAGCGATCTCGGTGGGAACGAACCCACAGTTCGATGGGGTAGAGCGCACTGTTGAAGCTCACGTGCTGGGGCGATCCGACCTGAACCTCTACGGCGAGAAAATCGCGGTCACCTTCGTGTCACGCATTCGCGAAATGATGACCTTCGATTCTCTCGATGAACTACTTTTCCAGATGGATAATGACCTGCTGAAGACCGCGTCCGTGCTCGGAATCGCCGTGGCGAATCGCGTGGATCCCGATTCGGTGACCGCCGTCTGAAAGCAACGGGTTTCCCTCGGGTGTGATTGTCCTTTCACAAGGTGAGTCTGCCCACGTAGATACGGGGAAAAGCCCGCATCATGCTAACCTTGAAAAGCCGTCAAACGGCCGCGGATCCGATGCTGTAAAGGAAAGCTTTACAGCTCCGCGCAACGAATGAAGCAAAGGAGACGCCTGTGCCGCTGAGCAAGGACGTTAAAGACCAGATCATCGCCGAGTACGCGACCCACGAGGGCGACACCGGTTCCCCCGAGGTTCAGATTGCACTGCTGACCCAGCGCATCAAGGATCTGACCGAGCACTTCAAGTACCACACGCACGATCACCACTCACGTCGTGGCCTTTTGCTGCTCGTTGGTCGTCGTCGTCGCCTCCTTGGCTACTTGGCTTCGGTCGACATCGAACGCTACCGTTCGCTCATCGAGCGTCTCGGCCTGCGTCGCTGAACTTGTGCCGGCCCGATCCCGTATGGGACCGGGCCGGTTCACTACGTGTGGCGTTTTCACCCACACACCCACACACCCAATAGGAAAGAACCACGAACGCGTCGCCGGTTTTCGACAGTGGTTCACGGACCCCCGCTTGTTTGTCGGGTGCGACGCCGTGGACTTCGATCGAAGGCCGAAGCGTGACGTGAGTTCTTCAGTTGAGAATCACAAAGGAGAATCCCCATCATGATGGAAGGTTCAGACATCACCGCCGCAGAGGCGATTATTGATAACGGCCGTTTCGGCAAGCGCACCGTGCGCTTCGAAACGGGTCGCCTTGCCAAGCAGGCCGCCGGCTCCGCTCTGGCATACCTGGACGACGAGACCACCGTCCTGTCGGCCACCACTGTCGGCAAGTCGCCTCGCGATCAGTTCGACTTCTTCCCGCTGACTGTCGACGTTGAAGAACGTTCGTACGCTGCGGGTCGTATCCCCGGATCGTTCTTCCGTCGCGAAGGTCGCGCGGGCACCGAGGCAATCCTCGCAGCCCGCCTGATTGACCGCCCGCTGCGCCCCGGCTTCGTCAAGGGCCTGCGCAACGAGGTCCAGGTTGTCGAGACTGTCCTGACCGTTCACCCGGATGACGCTTACGACGTTCTGGCAATCAACGCAGCATCCATGTCTACCCAGATCGCGGGTCTGCCCTTCACCGGCCCGATCGGTGGCACCCGTCTTGCTCTGATCGACGGCCAGTGGGTGGCATTCCCGCGTTGGTCTGAGCTCGAGCGCTCCGTCTTCAACATCGTTGTTGCCGGTCGTATCGTGACCGCTGAAGACGGCACCGAAGACGTCGCAATCATGATGGTTGAGGCCGGTGGCGGAAAGAACCAGTGGGAACTCATCCAGGCCGGTGCCATTGCTCCGACCGAAGATGTTGTTGCCGATGGTCTTGAAGCAGCAAAGCCCTTCATCAAGGTCCTCTGCGAGGCCCAGATTGAGGTCGCCAAGACCGCTTCGAAGGAAACTGCAGAGTTCCCGCTCTTCATCGACTACACCGATGAAGAATACGCAGTAGTCGAGGAATGGGTTGGCGACAAGCTTGCCAAGGCGCTCCTGACCGAAGGCAAGCTGGCACGCGACGAAGCCGTTGATGCTGTTAAGGCCGAGATGCTCGAGGCACTGCTTGCGCGCTTCGAACATGAAGACGCTGAGAAGGAACTGAAGGCAGCCTTCCGTTCGCTCGAAAAGTACACGATCCGTCAGCGCACGCTGCGTGAAGAAATCCGCATGGATGGTCGTACCCCGCGCCAGATCCGCTCCCTCTCCGCAGAGGTCGAGGTTCTGCCTCGCGTCCACGGTTCCGCCATCTTCCAGCGTGGCGAAACCCAGATCCTGGGCGTCACCACACTGGCAATGCTTCGCATGGAACAGCAGCTCGACAACCTGAGCCCCGTCACCGCGAAGCGCTACATGCACCAGTACAACTTCGCTCCCTTCTCGACCGGTGAAACCGGCCGAGTGGGTGCCCCGAAGCGCCGCGAAATCGGCCACGGTGACCTTGCAGAGCGCGCTCTGATCCCGGTTCTGCCGTCGCGCGAAGAGTTCCCCTACGCAATCCGCCAGGTCTCCGAGACCATGGGCTCCAACGGCTCGTCCTCGATGGGCTCCGTCTGCGCATCGACTCTGTCGCTACTCCAGGCTGGCGTCCCGTTGCGCGCACCCGTCGCCGGTATCGCCATGGGCCTCATGACCGGTGAAGTTGATGGCGTTCAGAAGGCTGTCACCCTGACCGACATTCTCGGTGCCGAAGACGGCTTCGGCGACATGGACTTCAAGGTAGCCGGCACCAAGGACTTCATCACCGCCCTCCAGCTCGACACCAAACTCGACGGTATTGATTCCCAGGTCCTGCGTGGCGCCCTTGCTCAGGCCCGCGACGCTCGCCTGACCATCCTTGATCTGATCAACCAGGCTATTGACGGCCCTGATGAAATGAGCCCGAACGCTCCTCGCATCATCACCGTCCAGGTTCCCGTGGATAAGATCGGTGAGGTCATTGGCCCGAAGGGCAAGATGATCAACCAGATCCAGGAAGATACCGGCGCAGATCTGACGATCGAAGATGACGGCACCGTCTACATTGCTGCCGCTGCCGGCGAAGCCGCTGAAGCTGCACGCCAGATGGTCAACCAGATTGCTAACCCGCAGATGCCTGAGGTCGGCGAACGCTTCATCGGCACGGTCGTCAAGACCACGTCGTTCGGTGCATTCATTTCCCTGACCCCGGGTAAGGATGGCCTGCTCCACATTTCCCAGGTTCGTCGCCTGGTCGGTGGCAAGCGCATCGAGTCTGTCGATGACGTTCTGCAGGTTGGCCAGCAGCTTGAGGTCGAGATCGCTGAAATCGGCGATCGTGGCAAGCTCTCCCTGCACGCTGTCCTTGATGACGAAGCTACAGCCGCTGAAGCTGCCAATGCTTCCAACTCCGAGTCCGAAGGTCGCCCCGAGCGTCGCGAACGCCGTGACCGCTCCGAGCGTCGTGAGCGTCGTCCGCGCACCCGCACGCGTCGCAAGCGTGAGGACGAGGGTGAAGCAACCCAGGCTCCGTCTGAAGACTGATAGTTCTTCATCACCTCGTTGGGCCGGTGGCAGAGCCACCGGCCCAACAGTATTTTTCAGTCAATACTGCTCTGCCTGAACGTCTCCAACCGGTTGAGCATTGAGCAAGTAGACTCACACACGTGGACGTTTTGAACCTCCGCCTGAACAATCGGGGGAACATCGCGTTAACGGCCAGAAGAAAAGGAAATGGAAGACTCGTGAGCGAACCGATCGAACTGACACTCGATGCGATCGACAATCAGTTACTGGATGACACTGATGGCGATCTGCGACGGACAGTGACTTCGTTTGGTACGCGTATCATCACCCAGCACATTCCTGCCACGCATTCTGCTGGAGTCAGCATGTGGGTTCCTGTGGGATCTCGCGATGAAACCCCCGAAGTCGCAGGTTCGACCCACTTCCTTGAACATCTGTTGTTTAAAGGGACGGATACTCGCTCCGCTTTTGACATCGCCGAAAGTTTCGACCGTGTGGGCGGAGAAACGAATGCGGAAACCGCGAAGGAACACACTGCATACTGGGCTCGCGTCGTTTCGACCGATCTCACAATGGCGGTGGGGACGATCGCTGACATGTTGACCAACTCGCTCTTGGATCCGGCAGAGTTTGAAATGGAACGAGGGGTCATCCTCGATGAGCTCGCGATGTCAAAAGACTCTCCGACCGAGAACGTCCACGAAGCATTCCAGCAGGCAATTCACGGTGATACTCCGCTTGGTCGCCCGGTGGGTGGCACCCCTGACATTATTAGCGCTGTCAGTCGTGACAAGGTGTTTGAGCACTATCACCGCCACTATGCGCCGAACAACTTGATCGTTGCGGTTGCCGGCGATATTGAGCATGAAGCAGTCGTGAACATGGTGACCGATGCTCTGTCGGCGTCCAATTGGGCGTCACAGCTGAAATCATCCAGCCGGCCTCGTCAGCGCCGCTCGAAGCTCGCAACCAACGAAGGCGTTCAGTCGGCGGAAATAGTGAGGCGTCGCGATGTTGAACAAGCTCACGTTGTGATCGGCACCAGGGGGTTTCGCGCACTCGCTGATGAACTCCCGACCTTTAACGTTTTGCTCAATGTGCTGGGCGGGTCGATGTCGTCGCGCTTGTTCCAGGAAGTTCGCGAGAAACGAGGCTTGGCCTACACGACCTACGCTTTCGGTTCGTCCTACGCGGAAACCGGTAGCTTCGGCATGTACGCGGGCACATCGCCGGCGAAGGTAGACGAGGTCGAAAAACTCATGCGGAGCCAATTGGAGTTGCTCGCAAGCGAAGGCCCGACCGCCTCAGAGATGGAGCGCGTACGAGGCCAAGTGCGAGGCTCCGTCGTGCTGAGCCAAGAAGATAACTGGTCGCGCATGATGCTTATTGGTCGCGCTGAAGTGTCTGGCCGATACAAGTCCATCGAACAAGCAATTGACGCGATCAACCAGGTGAGCGCTGAAGACGTGAAGGCCATGGCCACCGACCTTGCACGCCGTAATTTCTCTCGTGCTCTCGTCCTTCCGAACAACGCCTAAAGACAAGAAGAGGAACTCATCATGATTCACGTAGCAGTCATTGGCGCTCAAGGCCGTATGGGCGCGACCGTCGTTGAAGCAGTGAACGGTGCAGACGACATGGAGTTCGTCGCTGGTCTTGATGCTTCGGATCAGATCACAGCCAGTAACCTTGGTGGCGCCGAGGTTGCCGTCGATTTCTCAACGCCGTCTGTTACCGAAGCAAATGTCCACGCACTGCTGGACGCTGGGGTGAACGTCGTTGTGGGCACAACGGGGTGGAGTGATGAATCCTATGAGCGTGTGCGCGTCCACGCTGAAGAATCTGGCCGTTGCGTCCTGATCGCACCGAACTTCGCGATGTCTGCCGTGCTGGCGATGAAGTTCGCTGCGCTGGCCGCCCCGTATTTCGAGTCCGCTGAGGTTATTGAAATGCACCATCCGAACAAGGTGGATGCGCCTTCCGGTACTGCGGTTGCCACTGCGAAGGGGATCGCAGCGTCGCGCGGAAAGGCCGGATGTGGTCCCATGCCTGATGCCACCCAGTCGGATCCACTGGGTGCCCGCGGGGGAGCCGTAGACGGCGTGCCTGTCCATGCTGTCCGCCTGCGTGGCCTGACAGCCTCGGAAGAGATCCTGCTGGGCAACCCTGGTGAACAGCTGGTGATCCGCACGGATTCCTTCGACCGTTTCTCTTTCATGCCCGGCGTTTTGTTAGGCGTGCGTGAAGTGAGCAAGCATCCGGGTCTGTCGATCGGCTTGGATACTGTCCTTGACCTGCCGGGGCTTCTATGAGCATCGACCTTGGTATGCCGGGAGCAGGTGCACCTCAGTCTGTTTCGAAGGTGCCCGACCGATCGGTTCGCCCCGCATTGGCTCAGGATGCGCCACAGATTGCGCGTATTCAGGCAGCCTCGCTCAAGAGGCTCTTCGGCGCGAGCGCACAGGTGGGCGAACAGGTTCTTGTGCAACAGTGGGCAACAACATTGACTGCTCCTGCTCCCGCTGGGTGCTTCACTCTTGTTGCCCTCCACGCCAACGTGGTCGCCGGTTATGCTCTGGTTGTTCCCGCCGATGATTTCACCGCCGGTGATGGTAGCGCCATCACGGGCGCCTCGTTAATTGCCGAAATGGACGTGGACGAAAGTTTCCGTCGAAGCGGACATGCCTCTCGCTTGGTGCAGGCGTGCGTCGATGTTTCGCGTGCGACCGCCCTCAGTACGTGGATTGATTCAAGGGACGAGGCCCGGATCCGTTTCTTCACCTCATGCGGGTTTGGGCCGGCAGGGGTGAGGCGCACATTCCCCGACATGCCTGATGTTGTCCAACACCTGTGGTGGACTTCGACGCAGACACCTGACGAGTGATAGGCGTTCACCTAGTGAACTTTGGGCTGTTTCGATGCCTCCGCGTCATATGCTCAACCCATGAGCTACACCCCGCGCCGTCTTTTCGGCTCCCTCGCAACCGCAATGGTGACCCCGTTTCACGCTGACGGGTCAATCGATCTCGACTCCGCGGTCCGTTTGGCAAAGAAGCTCGTTGACGACGGGTCTGACACAGTTTTGCTGTCTGGAACGACTGGCGAATCTCCGACGACCCATCAGCCGGAGAAGGATGAACTGACGGTTGCTGTGAAGGAAGCTGTGGGTGACCGCGCGTTTATTCTCTGCGGTGCGTGCTCGAACGACACCGCGCACGCTGTGCGTATTGGTGAAGGGGCACAGGCGTCGGGGGCTGATGGTCTGCTGGTTGTCTCCCCGTATTACAACCGTCCCTCTCAGGTGGGTCTGCGTGCCCACGTTCGCGCTATTGTGGACGCAACTGATCTTCCCGTCATGCTCTACGACATTCCGGGACGTACCGGCTTGGCGTTCAGTGATGAGACACTGGATGACCTTGCCACCCACCCGCGTATCAAAGCTGTTAAAGATGCCACAGGCAACGTTGAACAGGGCGTCGAACGAATGCACCGAACTCAGCTCGAGTACTACTCGGGTGATGACGGCTTGAACTTCGCTTGGATGACCGGTGGAGCCTCCGGTTTCGTGTCGGTCGTGTCACATGTTGCCTCGTCGCACTACCGGAAGATGATCGACCTGCTGGATGCCGATAAGGTCTGGGAAGCCCGCGAACTTGCCTACTCGCTTCGCCCGCTGGTGGCTGCCATCATGGGCGGGGGACAGGGGGCTGTCATGGCAAAAGCAGCCCTGTACCTGCAGGGCGTCATTGAAACGCCGGTTCTGCGTCTGCCGTTGGTGGGAGCCTCGAATGACGAAATGGAATCCTTGAAGTCTGCGCTGAAAGTGGCCGAACTGCTCTGACTTGGGTCTGAGTGTTCACGGATTTCCCCTGAGGTCGTGGCACACTTAGACCTATGAAGTCCCTGTATGAGAACCTTTCCGAACCCGCACCCCTAGAAGAGGGCGCCATTCGCATCATCCCACTTGGTGGCTTGGGTGAAGTGGGCCGCAACATGAACGTGCTGGAGTTCGACTCCAAACTCCTCGTTGTCGACTGTGGCGTTCTTTTCCCTGAAGAAACCCAGCCGGGTGTTGACCTGATTCTCCCGGACTTCTCTTGGATTGAAGACCGCATGGACGACGTTGTCGGCATGGTCCTCACCCACGGTCACGAAGACCATATCGGCGGTGTTCCGTACCTGTTGAAACTCCGCGAAGACATCCCAATCTACGGTTCGGAACTGACGCTGGCATTTGTCGAACCGAAGCTTCGTGAGCACAAGCTGACCACCGACAACCTGCATGTCGTAGCAGAAGGTGACCGAATCACTATTGATGACTTCGATCTTGAATTCGTCTCCGTGACCCACTCGATCCCCGACGCTCTGGCTGTCTTTGTCCGCACCCCGGCAGGAAAACTGCTGATCACCGGTGATTTCAAGATGGATCAGCTTCCCCTTGACTCTCGCCTGACCGACCTTCGTGCCTTTGCTCGCTTCGGTGAAGAGGGCGTGGACCTGTTCATGGTTGACTCCACGAACGCTGAGGTTCCCGGCTTCATCACTCCCGAACGTGAAATCGGCCCTGTCCTCGATCGAGTATTCGGTGAAGCTCCGGGACAGATCGTCGTTGCATCCTTCGCCTCGCACGTCCACCGCGTCCAGCAGGTTATTCAGGCTGCGGCGCACCACGGGCGGCACGTTTGCCTGGTGGGGCGCTCAATGGAACGCAATATGCGCATCGCTCAGGAAAAGGGCTACCTGACTATTCCCGAGGGCGTTATTGTCGACGCGCGCACCATTGAAATGCTTGAACCCTCCAAGCGTGTCTACATGGCAACTGGCTCGCAGGGTGAACCAATGGCCGCGCTGTCCCGTATGAGCCTTGGAACTCACCGTAGCGTCTCCATTGAGCCCGGCGACATGGTGGTCCTAGCGTCCTCTCTGATTCCTGGAAACGAAAACTCCGTCTACCGCGTCATCAACGACCTCATGCGCCTGGGCGCACGCGTCGTGCACAAGGCGAACGCGAAGGTTCACGTATCCGGCCACGCCGCTGCAGGCGAGCTGATTTACTGCTACAACATCGTGCAACCCACCAACGTCATGCCGATTCACGGCGAGGTCCGCCACCTGGTCGCTAACGGGCAACTTGCCGTGAAGACCGGTATCTCACCCGACAACGTGGTGCTGGCAGAAGACGGCGTCTGCGTCGACTTAAAGGACGGCACGGCACGCGTCAGTGGAGCCGTTCCCTGCGAATACGTGTACGTCGACGGTCGCTCCATCGGCGAAATCTCTGAACACGAGCTTGAAACTAGGCGCACGCTCGGCTCCGAAGGCTTTATCTCCGTCTATGCCGTCGTTGAACACGATTCAGGTGTGGTGCTTTCTGCGCCGATCATCCGCGCAATCGGTATGGCAGAAGATGATTCGGTCTTTGAAGAGATTCAGCCGGACGTCGAAGTAGCGCTCGCGGAAGCGGCGGCTCCCGGTGGAGTCGACCCCTACGTTCTCCAGCAGGCAATGCGTCGTGTGATCGGTCGTTGGGTGGCGCGCAAGCTCCGCCGTCGTCCGATGATCGTCCCAGTCGTTGTAGAACAGTAGAAGAGGCACACGTGGAGATCTCTTCACCGCACGAGCGTTTGAGGGTGTCCCTATCGCGTACTCTGGTGTCAGCAACCTCAACGAAGAGCCTCAAACTCAAAGAAGCGTGGAAGAAATGACAGGTCGTTTTATCTCAACCCACTCGGTGGTGCTTGTTCTTCCGATGCACATTTCACATTCACCGGTTCGTGGCGCTTCCATCCATGCCGATGCTTCTAGCTCGCGTCCCGGGGGTGGTTTTACAACCCTATCTGCGGTGGCAGCTCTCGGTATCCCGGCTGCGCTGGCTTCCCCGTTAGGCACTGGACCGAACTCGTTCACTGTTCGTCGTCAGCTTGTTGAAGCTGGAGTTGAGGTTCTTATTCCAGAACTGGTGGGTGACATCGGCGTCGCAATGCAGTTGATCGAACCCGATGGGTCGATGACCTCGATTGTGACGTCCGGTGTTGAGTCAGAGCCGTCGCGTACAGCGTTGGACTCTCTTGTTCTTACCCCTGGCGACTTGATCCATATTGCTGCCTCTGACTTGACGAATCCTCATTCTGCGAAGGTCCTTGCGGGATGGGCTGCAGCCCTGCCGTCATCTGTCACTCTTGTTGTGGCCGTTTCCCCGGCAGTTGAGCAAGTTCCCGTAGAACTATGGCGCCAGCTGTTGCATCGTGCTGACGTCGTGACAATGAATGTCCGTGAATCGAACACCTTGGCGTCGATCCTCGACTCTTTTGAGCCCGGCACGGGAGTGCGTCACCTCATGCGACCCGAAGCTGCGCTGGTCCGTCGCACGGGCGCGTCGGGGTGCGAATTGCAACGCACACAGACTGATGAACCCGTTATGATCCCCGCCTACAAGACGCACGTCGTCGACACCGCTGGTGTCGGTGATACACACATCGCGACAATGTGCGCCACTCTGATCACCGGCAAAGACGTTGCGGAAGCATGTCGTATCGCGAACGCGGCTGCCGCAATTGCGCTCTCTCATGAATCTGCTCTTCCTGTTCCCTCACGCGAACAGATTGATATCGTCATGGAAACGGGAACAGTCGAGAGCCTCGCGGCACTGTAGAGACTGCACGTGCGCCTCTTTCTTCTATTCGCAGACGCGTCACGAGTGTGAGATCCGCGTGAGACTGCGCTTTAACGGCGCGCCGATCACGATTCGCCAGGTCTACGGGTAGCGTTTTGATCATCATGGCTAAAAGCAACCCATCTGCCCGAAATGGCTCGAACGCCAAGTCGCGCCAGCGCACGTCGAATCAGAAGCAGGCTCAACCCGAGATAACGGAGAAGCCGGGGCTCCTTGCCTCGTTCTTCTCAGCAATCGGGCGTGGTATTGCCTCGATGGTTCGCGCGTTCAATGCAGCTGATGTGCAAGTAAAGCGCGACGGCCTTGCGTTTGTGCTTCTTGCGCTAGCGATCGTTGTCGCCCTGCGCGAGTGGTTCCACATTTCCGGCCAGGCTGGGGATGTATTGCACCACGGGGCAGCCGGCCTCGTTGGTCTATTCTCTGTCGTTGTTCCACTGGCACTTGTCGCACAAGCCGTAGAACTCTTCCGCGCGCGCTCCGGAAACCACGCCTTGCCACACCACACTGCGGGTGGCATTGGGTTGACGGTTGCCCTGACCGGTTTGGTGCATATCAGTCAAGGAAATCCGGCATTCGATGACCTAGCAGCTATTGAATCGGCCGGTGGCATTATCGGCTGGTTTATCGCGCGCCCACTGACGCTTCTGCTGTCAGGGTGGGGGGCTGGCGGAATCCTCATTCTTTTGGGCATTTACTCGATCTTGCTGGCAACTCGTACGCGTGTTGCCGATGCTCCGGCTGCTCTCGCCTCCTTCTTCCGTTCGCTGACCCACCGCGGTGGAGATGAAGAAATGAGCGATGAAGAACGTGCACGCGAACGCAGGCGTCGTGCGCGCGAGGATCTTGCTGCGGGCGATGATCCTTTCCTTGAACAATATGATGGTGATGAGTCGTTCCGTTCCCCACAGATCAGCGATGACCCGACGGTTGTCCTTGAGCAAGATGCGAATGCGGAAAAGTTTGTTGATAAGCCGGCGCGCAAGTCTCGGTTTGCGAAGAAGGCTGAGCCTTCCCCCGATCCGCAGGACATGCCAACTCAGGTGATTTCCCTGCCTGATGCGACTGCTGGCATCGATGGGCTGACCGCTAATATAGCGACCTCCGAAGTCGATGTGCGTGGGGGAGCGACAAGTATTCCTGCTCCGCCGATCACCGATCCTCCTGCTCAGCCCGGTTTTCAGCCGAACCTGGACGATGCAATCACGTACACGCTTCCCCAGGCCAGTCTTCTTGTTGCCGGCCCGCCGCACAAGACTCGCTCCGAGGTCAATGATCAGGTTGTCAATGCGCTGATGCAGGTGTTCGCTGACTTCAACGTTGATGCGAGGGTCACCGGTTTTTCACGAGGTCCGACAGTGACGCGCTACGAAGTTGTTCTTGGTGCCGGCGTCAAGGTCGACAAACTGATGAACCTGACGAAGAACATCGCGTATGCGGTGGCTTCAGCTGACGTGCGTATCCTTGCTCCGATTCCTGGAAAGTCAGCGATCGGCATTGAAATTCCGAACGCTGACCGCGAAAACGTGGCGCTGGGTGACGTATTGCGTTCCGGCGCTGCTATGCGTAACCAGCATCCGCTGGTCGTCGGCGTGGGTAAGGACGTCGAAGGCGGGTACGTTGTCACGAACCTCGCAAAGACTCCTCACATGCTGGTCGCTGGCCAGACGGGTTCCGGTAAGTCGAGCTTCGTGAATTCGATGATTACGTCGATCATGATGCGTGCGACGCCCCAGCAGGTGCGCATGATCCTGGTTGATCCCAAGCGCGTGGAACTGACGATTTACGAAGGAATTCCGCACCTGATTTCGCCGATTATCACTGATCCGAAGAAGGCTGCTGAGGCTCTCGAATGGGTCGTGCGCGAAATGGATGCGCGTTACGATGATCTGGCTGAGTATGGCTTCAAGCACATTGACGATTTCAATAAGGCTGTGGCGTCCGGTCAGGTTCAGGCAAAGCCCGGTCTGCAACGCACGCTTCACCCGTACCCGTATTTGCTGGTGGTGGTTGATGAGCTCGCCGACATGATGATGGTCGCTCCGCGCGATGTTGAAGCCTCGATTCAGCGCATCACTCAGCTGGCGCGTGCCGCTGGCATCCACTTGGTGCTGGCGACGCAGCGTCCGTCTGTTGACGTTGTGACCGGCTTGATTAAGGCGAATATCCCCTCGCGTTTGGCGTTTGCTACCTCGTCCCTGACTGACTCTCGCACGATTCTCGACCAGCCGGGTGCTGAGAAGCTGATCGGTCAGGGCGATGCTCTCTACCTTCCTGCCGGCGCTTCGAAGCCGTTGCGCGTCCAGGGCGCGTGGGTCAGCGAGTCGGAGATTCACAAGGTTGTCGCGCACGTGAAGTCGCAGATGCAACCCACGTACCGCGAGGATGTGGTTGCGCCGGCGAAGAAGGTCAAGGTCGCCGAGGATATTGGCGATGACCTCGATGATCTGTTGCAGGCAGCTGAGCTGGTTGTTTCCTCGCAGCTGGGTTCGACGTCGATGCTTCAGCGCAAGTTGCGTGTCGGTTTTGCCAGAGCAGGTCGCCTGATGGACCTGCTCGAGTCGCGTGAAATCGTCGGCCCATCCGAAGGGTCGAAGGCGCGCCAGGTGTTGGTTGCGCCCGAGCAGTTGCCTCAGGTGCTTGCCATGCTACGAGGCGAAGTAGAGACGCTAGACGAAGCAACAGAGGTCGTGCCTTCCATGGGTGACGAGACCGCGTCAACTGGTGATGGCGTTCCCGGCACCGATGTGCGCACTGGTGCGGTCGATGGTGCTATGTCGGCACCGGACCCATATTCAGGACATGATTATGGTGGGAATGCACCACAATGGGTAGATGAAGAGCCCGACGATGATGAGGACGCTTGGCAGCTGACCGGTCGCTAAGCCAAAAAAAGGGGTGCTATGGGAAGTAATGTTTCTCGTGTTGATCATGAACACCATGTTTCTTTATGGAACGTGCCCAATGTTTTGACCGTTTTCCGTCTGGTTCTGGTCCCGGTATTCATTTGGCTGATGTTCCTTGAGGCTTCTGCTGCGCGCTGGTGGGCTGTTGTAGTCTTCATGGTTGCTGCCGCAACAGATCAGCTTGATGGGCATATTGCGCGTTCGCGAAATCTCATCACAGACTTCGGTCGTTTGATGGATCCGATTGCGGATAAGGCGCTTACGCTGGGTGCATTCATCGTGCTCTCGATTGCTGGATTGTTGCCGTGGTGGGTGACGATTCTGATTGCTGTTCGCGAGCTTGGTATTACGGCTTTGCGTGCAGTTTTGTTGCGACGTGACATTGTTGTGTCGGCAAATAAGGGTGGCAAGCTGAAGACGGTTCTGCAGATTTTCGCGATCTGGTTGCTTCTGATTCCGTGGCAGTCTCTGGGTGCTTCGTGGCCCGCATATGCTTCGCTGACCCACGGAATGCTGATCTTCGGTTGGGTTGTCGCAGGCCTGGCATTGGTGATGACTGTCTGGTCTGGTCTGGTTTATGTTGTCGAGGGCGCGAAGCTCTGGAAGGCAAGCTCACCTCAAGTTGAGTCAAAGTGACTCAACTTATTTAATGGTGAGACACACTTCCCCTTTCGCGTCTTATCGTTGAAATTTCGCGGATAATGTCCGCATTTCTTGTGCTATCCAGTCGGTGGGTTGGTCTTATCACGTGGTCTGCACGCGCATTTCTATATGATGGGGGATACTCTTTTCTTATGAATGCTTCACTGACTACCGCACCTTTATTGAGGACTGAGCTTGGCGACGTCCTGCGTGGTATCCGTCAGCGTCAAAAGCGCACGCTCAGAGAGGTCTCTGCCGGCGCTCAAGTTTCGCTGGGATATCTGTCAGAGGTAGAGCGCGGTCAGAAGGAAGCGTCGTCAGAGTTGCTTGAAGCTATTTGCGAGGCCCTCGATGTCCCGCTGTGGTTTGTTCTGCGTGAAGTCTCTGACCGCCTTGCCGTTGTAGATGGCGTTGTCGTTCCGGATACTGTTCCGGATGATCTTGTCCCTGTTACCTTGATTAGATGACGCGTGAAGGTATCTGAATTCTGGGAGGGCGTTGACGCTGTCTTTGGGGCGACGCTCGGTCGTTCATACACGTCTGACCTCTATCTCACTTCGCTACGTGGAACGTGCGAAGAGGCTCTTGATCGCGGGGTTGCTCCTCAGGAAGTGTGGGATGCGTTGGTCGATGAAGCGGGTGTTGATCCGTCTATGAAGTGGATTCATCGACTGGATCAAAAAGAGCGACGTAGGTCTCGTTCGTAGCTTTCGGCGCGTCGCCCGAAGGTGTAGAACACCTGTTCCATATATCATTTCTTATAGATGGCGCATTTTGCCCCCACTTATCCACAGGTAAGCAGGTGTGCAATGTGGTTTGCCCATGGTCAGGCATATCGTCATTGTGTGTCCTCGGAGAGGGGATCACACTTCAAAGGCCAGAATAATCGTCAGCCGGTGAGGCTCGGATCTTAAGAAGGACATCATGGCAGGTCGCAAGAATGCACCCGTGTCTGCTCCCAAGGGAAATGACCGCAACAAGGCGCTCGAAGTAGCGCTTTCTCAGATTGATAAGCAATTCGGTAAGGGCTCTGTCATGCGCTTGGGCGACGACTCGCGTCCGCCGGTACAGGTGATTCCCACCGGTTCGCTTGCTCTGGATGTTGCTCTCGGCATCGGTGGCTTGCCACGTGGTCGTGTCATCGAAATCTACGGACCCGAATCCTCCGGTAAGACCACCGTTGCTCTCCATGCTGTCGCCAGCGCTCAAAAGGCTGGCGGTAACGCAGCGTTCATTGACGCTGAACATGCTCTTGACCCGGTATATGCAAAGGCACTGGGTGTGGATACGGACGCTCTGCTGGTTTCTCAGCCCGATACCGGTGAACAGGCCCTTGAAATTGCAGATATGTTGATCCGCTCCGGTGGTATCGACATTATTGTTATTGACTCGGTTGCAGCCCTCGTTCCTAAGGCTGAAATCGAAGGCGAAATGGGCGATTCCCATGTTGGTCTTCAGGCTCGCCTGATGAGCCAAGCACTTCGTAAGATCACGGGTGCGCTTTCTGCCACTGGGACCACGGCCATTTTCATTAACCAGCTACGTGAAAAGATCGGCGTATTCTTTGGTTCTCCCGAAACGACAACGGGTGGCAAGGCTCTGAAGTTCTACGCATCGGTTCGCATTGATGTTCGTCGCATTGAAACCTTGAAGGAAGCGGGAGCCCCGGTCGGTAACCGCACGCGTGCCAAGGTCGTGAAGAACAAGATGGCGCCACCCTTCAAGCAGGCCGAATTCGACATCGTCTACGGCAAGGGCATCTCGCGTGAAGGTTCGATTATCGACATGGGTGTTGAGGCTGGCGTCGTGCGTAAGTCGGGATCCTGGTTTACTTACGGGGACGATCAGCTTGGACAGGGCAAAGAAAACGTCCGTCAATTCCTGATCGATAACCCTGAACTTGCCACAGAGATCGAAAACAAGATTCTGGCAGCCCTCGGAATCGGTGAACCACTTGAGCCCGAAGATGAAAACCAAGATCTTCCTGACATCGATCCGATGGAAGACGCAGGTTTCTAACACCAATGGTTCGTTATCTGGATCCTGAAGATCATCCGGAGCTCGAACGAACGTGCAAGGCGCGCTCCTCAGTCGGAGAGCGTCTTGCGCGCTTAAAAGAGAAGAATGCTGCTCTGACGGGCACTGAAGCGATCGAAGCGGCGCGTGAAGTTGCTCTTCGACAGCTTGATTCTCGGAGTCGTTCGACTGGCGAATTGCGTAGCGCTATTGTCGCAAAAGGTTTCTCAACCGAGACTGCCGACGAAG
This sequence comes from Pauljensenia sp. UMB0895, assembly GCF_030218905.1. Taxonomy (NCBI): domain Bacteria; kingdom Bacillati; phylum Actinomycetota; class Actinomycetes; order Actinomycetales; family Actinomycetaceae; genus Pauljensenia; species Pauljensenia sp. UMB0895. Next base: position 105,517 of record NZ_JASOQR010000013.1, read on the forward strand.
TGATCGATCGCCTCCAACAGGTTGGGTTGGTTGATGATGCTGCTTTTGCTCGCATGCTTGTTCATGATCGTTTTGAACTTGGTGGGAAGACCGGGCGAGCACTCGTTGAAGAACTACGACGTAAAGGACTGTCGCGCGCTGACATTGAGCAAGCACTTGCTTTGATAAAACCTGATGATGAAGCGAACAAGGCATTCGATCTTGCCTTGCGAAAGCGCAGGTCAATGGGCAGTGTCAGTCGCCAAGTTGCCTATCGTCGGCTGGTTGGTATGTTGAGCAGAAAAGGGTATTCGCCTTCGGTTGTCTCAAGTGCCGTCTTGCAGGTGCTTGCTGATGACGTCGAAGCTGAAGACAACGAATAGCACACCATGCTTTGTGGCTGTGCGTTGAGTGGAAGAACCTCATGCCTGTAGAAGAAGCAGTTGAACTGATTCAACAATGCTCACTGAATCATGTCACCGTCAGCGTTGCTGAATCACTGACCGGTGGAAAACTGTGCTCCACATTGGTTGATGTGCCGGGAGTATCAGCTGTCCTTCTTGGCGGAGTGTGCACCTATGACACCAAATTAAAAGCTCAGATCCTGGGTGTTGATCCCAGCCTGTTACAGTCATTCGGTCCCGTTGACCGGCGCGTTGCAATTCAAATGGCGCGCGGAGTCTGCGAGCTCACTGGTTCAGACCTTGGCATTGCAACGACGGGGGTTGCTGGTCCCGGACCGCAGGGACTTCATCCTGCCGGAACCGTGCATGTCGCCTGCGTGATGGGCGCTGTTGAGCGCCATCGCCTCTTCCACTTCATGGGGGACAGGGAAGCGGTACGCAACCAGAGTGTTAGTGCAGCTCTCAGCCTTGCCCACGATGTTCTTCACTTCACCCGAACCGATGGGAATGATTAAACTGTCCGCGATGGAAACGAATATAGACGAAGCATCTCAGGTAGCTCTTCCGCGCACCTATGCGATTAAAACGCTGGGATGCCAGATGAACGTTCACGACTCTGAGCGTATGGCTGGCTTGCTGGAAGAAGCTGGACTCATCCCGGTTGACCGTGTTCCTGCAGCTCAGGCACGAGCAACTGATGCCGGTGACATGGGTGCCGACGTTGTTGTTATCAACACCTGCTCGGTTCGCGAGAACGCTGCGACGAAGCTGTATGGCAACCTCGGTCAGCTCGCGTCGGTAAAACGTGAACGTCCGGGCATGCAGATCGCCGTCGGTGGATGTCTTGCGCAACAGATGCGTGACGGCATTATCGATAAGGCTCCATGGGTTGATGCAGTGTTTGGAACACACAATATTGATGTGCTCCCCGCCCTGTTGAAGCGTGCTGAACACAACCGCAAAGCTGCTGTCGAAATTGAAGAATCGTTGAAGGTCTTCCCATCGACTCTGCCCACTCACCGCGAATCCGCGTACGCTGCGTGGGTTTCAATCTCCGTGGGTTGCAACAACACGTGCACCTTCTGCATCGTTCCTCATCTGCGCGGTAAAGAACGAGATCGTCGTCCCGGAGAGATTCTGTCCGAAGTTCAGGCGGTCGTCTTAGAAGGTGCGATCGAAGTGACGTTGCTGGGACAGAACGTCAATTCATACGGTGTCGGTTTCGGTGAACGAGGCGCATTCGCCTCTCTCCTTCGCTCAGTGGGGCAGATCGAGGGTCTCGAACGCGTACGTTTCACATCACCTCACCCGGCTGCCTTCACGGACGATGTGATTGCGGCGATGGCTGAAACTCCTACCGTGATGCCCAGCCTTCATATGCCACTTCAATCTGGCTCCGATGCGGTGCTTCGTCAGATGCGACGCTCCTATAGGCGCGAAAAGTTCATGGGTATTCTCGAAAGAGTCCGCGCCGCGATTCCCGATGCTGCGATTACGACAGACATCATTGTTGGCTTCCCCGGTGAAACCGAAGAAGACTTCCAACAGACGCTGGACGTTGTCGAACAGGCTCGATTCTCGTCAGCGTTCACGTTCCTCTATTCCCCGCGTCCGGGTACGCCAGCTGCCGATCGTGAAGACCAGGTTCCCGATGATGTCGCACTGGAACGCTACAAGCGCCTCGTTGCTCTTCAAGAGCGAATTTGCGCGGAAGATAATGCTGCATTGGAAGGCACCACGGTCGAGGTCCTGATCTCTGAGGGCGACGGTCGTAAAGATGGTGAAACACTGCGCGTGACCGGGCGAGCCCGCGATAATCGCTTGGTGCACGTTGCTTTGCCGGAGGGCATCAGCGAAGCAGATAAGCCACGTCCTGGCGACATGGTGACCGCTACCGTCACTCACGGCGCCCCGCACCACTTGATCGCAGATTCGGCTCTGACAGGTGGTGGTCTATGGACTATGCGCCGTACGCGCGCAGGCGACGCATGGGAGCGTCGCCAAGCTCATGAGGAAGACGAACGCGTGTCGTTGGGTATTCCGACGATCCGCGTGGGACGACCTCACTGAAACTGCTGTTCCCTAATAGACGCATAGCAGGTGTGCTCCGCTCGACGAGCGATGCACACCTGCTATTTCGTTTCGCGAATCGCGCACCAATCGTGTGCGCACTGATCAAGACTTACGCGTGGGCCAGCAAAGCCGGCATTTCGTTCAATGCTTGCAGTGTCACTCCCAGTCCGCGACGCACCATCGCATGGATCTGACGGTCTGACATTCCCTTGCCAGCGAAGAAACGGGTCGCCAAGATAACGACCTTGCTATCTTCAGTTTCAAGAGCGAACGTGGTCGGCTGAAGATGGTCGACGTTCCACTTATTGGTGAGTTCGTTCAGGCGAGGCATGTCGAGCTTAGCTGCTCTCTCAGCGTCGAGTTCCATGCGTGCTTCGATCTGAATCCACGGAGAATCTGCTGGTTCGCGGTGAATCTGGATGCGAGCACCTTCAACATCAGTGATAACAACGAATTCGTTTGAGCCGTGGGAGAGTCCATCTCCAGCAACAACGTTTTCAATTCGTTCAATGCTGACCTCAGAAACCTCGGTACCCCACTTTTCAGCGGCTTCATCAGCTTCCATGCCCGGTGCCGGCGTAGCGGTCTGGGATAGGTGCTGGATCGGTGACTCGGTCAGTGGTGAGGCGCCGTCACCCATCGAAAATGACTTCCATTCAGGCATTGGAGGCCTCCTTTGTCCACGGGTCAACGTACATCTGGTCAAGACGGTTTTGGACCGCGATGGATGCGAGCACGAACTGCTGGACCTCTTCTGCCAGCTGCTCATGAGTTGCCCCAGCTACCCAGTTGAAGCAGTGGAAGAGGCGGATACCGATCATCCCTTGCTCGCTGGTGTAGGTTGTCGCCTTCGGCACGTATGTTGAAGCGTTCAACGTGCGCATTGTTTCAAGCAGAGCTTGCTGGTGCGACGGGTGGAAGAAGCGGGGGTAGTCGACAACGCCCTGTGCTGGAGACGTGGGCGGGACGATGAATCGGATTGTGCGGTTTGGAAGCAGAGCAGCAACTTGATCCTTGGACGAAATGAAGGGGAAAACGCCCATGTCTTCAAGTGCGCGTGCAATGCGGTCGATGGTGACCGGATCTGTTGTTGTCACACTCATACTGCTACCTTACGGGGTTTGGTAGACGGCGGGAAATAGGAAGTGCCATTTAGACTGAACCCATGGCTGACACTCATTCTTTAATCCCAAGCGCTGATGCGCGCTGCACCACGTCTGATGCTCAGGTGGGGGATTGTGAGAGCCAGGCGATGACTCTAGCGAATCCGTCGCAACTGATTGTTGCTGTTGTTGGACCGACAGCGTCGGGCAAGTCTGATTTGGCTCTGGATCTTGCCGAAGAATTGGGCAGATGCTGGGGAGCAAATGGCGGTCAGATCGTGAGTGCTGATGCACTTCAGCTGTATCGGGGCATGGATGTTGGCACGGCGAAGACGCCGCTGGAGGAACGTCGCGGGATTCCTCACTATCAACTCGATGTTCTCGACATCAGTCAGGAAGCGTCGGTTGCCCACTATCAGACGCATGCGCGAGCGGACCTAGAGGCGATCCACGGCGAGGGAAGCGTTGCGATCGTTGCCGGCGGCTCGGGTCTTTATCAACGTGCGTTGCTCGATCATATTGAGTTCCCTGGAACAGATCCGAAAGTACGCTCTGCACTGGAAGAAGAAGCGGAAGGCCCGCTGGGCAGTCGGGGGCTTCATGGCAAACTCGAGGCCCTCGATCCGGTGTCTGCTTCTCGCATTGATCCGCACAATGCTCGTCGTATTATTCGTGCCCTCGAAGTCATTGAACTGACTGGCAAACCCTATTCGTCGCATATGCCGGTCAAAGAGTTCGTGAAGCCGTCTGTGATGATCGCGATCCGCCGTGATCTCGATGAATTGGATCGACGCATTGTTCTTCGCACCCAGATGATGTTTGATGACGGTCTGATTGAAGAGACTCGCGCCCTGATCGATCAGGGCTTGCGCGATGCGAAGACGGCGTCGAAGGCGACGGGGTATGCCCAGGCAATTGCGGTGATCGATGGGCAGATGAGCATCGATGAAGCGAAGGAATCGATCGCTATCGCGACCAGGCAGTTGGCCAGGCGTCAGATCAAGTGGTTGCGCCCTGACCATCGCGTGATCTGGATCGATGCCGAAGACGGAAGCTCGAAGAACGACCTGCTGGACCGGGCACTGAAGATTGTCCAAAAAACGGCGGATGACTACGCCGGCGCGCAGACCCACTAGCGTTAACGATATGACTGCTCTACGTCCCTCAACTCGTATTGCGAAAGCCCACGGCACTGGGAATTCTTTCGTTGTCTACACAGATGCCGATGACACAAACGATATCGATGCTGTAGAGGTGCGTCGTCTCTGCTCGCCTGCGTTCGGTATCGGCGCTGATGGGCTGATGCGTGCCGTCATGAAGGATGGTCGCTGGTTCATGGACTACCGCAATTCCGACGGGTCGATCGCGGAAATGTGCGGCAACGGTATCCGCGTCTTTGTTGATCATCTGCGCCGCGAAGGCCTGATAACCGATGAGGAAATTGAGGTGGGCACCAGAGGGGGAGTTCGCACTGTCCGCGTTATCGATCAGGGGGGCGAGGCCGAGGTCCTGTACCGCGTTGACATGGGTCCGGCTCGATCCAGTGGAACGGCCGACATTGACGTGACGATCCCGGGCATTGAGCAGACCCTGCGCGGAGTATATGTGGATATGCCGAACCCGCATACGGTTGTCGCGCTTGCGAGCGAAGAGGAACTCCACAACATTATCTTCCCGGCCACTGATGCGTCCGAAGCCCCCGAGGTTATGCGCCCCACCTATGCGCCCTCGAATGAGCGCGGTACAAACCTTGAAGCCGTCGTTGACCTGACCGGCCCGGAGGATCAGAGTGGCCACATTCGTCTGCGCGTCCTTGAACGCGGAGTGGGTGAGACCCTTGCGTGTGGCACGGGATGTTGTGCGGCGGCCCTTGCAACGGCTATTCGTCGAGGTGAGGGAGCGCCGGCCTCGTGGATCGTTGACGTGCCGGGAGGTCGCGTGTGGGTTGATCTGGACGATGTCCTGAGCTGGGAGAACGGTCAGCTACATGTCACCGACGCTTCAGTGATTCTGACCGGTCCTGCGACTCGCGTTGCTACATTCGAACTCGTCTGAGCCTGTTTCTCTCGCTCAAAGGTCTGCGTCACCCGTAAAAAGTGGGGGCAGAAGTTCAGGCGCCCGAACGAACCTTGATAATGCGGTAGCCCTTCTTTGACGCGTACTTTTCAGCGTCGTATCCGCGGCCGTTCAGCCATGAAATGAGGGAATCGGCGCCAAGGTTTCGCTGCACAACAAGATAAGCGACACCCGTGGGGCTCAGGCGGTCGAGCCACCGCACCAGCAGAGCATGCAGAGCCTCTTTGCCGATACGGATCGGCGGGTTTGACCATATGACGTCAAAACGAACGTCATCGGTGGCCACGGCTGCAAGGGCCTCGTCTTCGCTCATCGCGCGCACATTGGTGCAACCGTGAGACGTGGCGTTCCGGCGCGTGAGATCAATCGCCCGATTGTTCACATCAACAGCCCAGACGGTAGCTTCAGGCGCTTCCTTTGCCATTGCCAGAGCAATCGGACCCCAACCGCATCCCACATCAAGGAAAGTGCCGGTGGCGGGAAGGCAAGGAGCTTCGGCAAGAAGCTGGCGAGTTCCTAAATCCAGACGGCTGGTCGAAAACACCTTCGATGAGACGGACATGTCGAAGTTATGGCCTCGTACGCTGTAGGTCAGCTTCGATATCTCGTCGGCGCGAGCAGGGCTGGAATGAGAAAAATACTGTTGATTCACGCTCTTTAGCCTAGCGGGTTGACTGCCTGGCAACGAACGCACTAAGAGGGGCGTAGGTCGCACGCCGACCGAATAGGTGCCACACTTAGAGGGCAGACATACGCGGAAGGAACTGAATGGACAATCCCGGATTCTCGGCTGACGACGAATTGGCACAACAGCGCGCGAATGACGTTGTTGCACGCATTCTGGCGCGTCGAGGCACGGCGCTGGAATCCACCGCCGGTCAAGATCACTCCGCAGATGCTGGCGACCTTGAACGAGAGGCGCGTGCCGGTACCCGTCGTATCCAGGGTTATGCCAACGATCGTGAGGAAATCTCCGAAGTCGAATACCGCCAGGTTCGCCTCGAAAAGGTTGTCCTTGTCGGTCTGCGGACGACGCAGACCGAAGAAGAAGTCGAGACTTCGCTACGTGAGCTTGCTGCGCTCGCGCAAACCGCCGGATCTCAGGTCCTCGATGCGGTCGTGCAAAAACGGGTGAAGCCGGATCCTGCCACCTATCTGGGGTCAGGTAAAGCGAAAGAGCTCGCGGGGATCGTGCGCGCCGTTGAAGCCGATACCGTCATTGTTGATGAGGAATTGGCCCCTTCCCAGCGACGCGGACTGGAAGATGTTGTCGACGCAAAGGTCGTTGATCGCACCGCTCTCATCCTCGACATTTTCGCTCAGCACGCGAAGTCGCGTGAAGGTAAGGCGCAGGTCGAGTTGGCTCAGCTCGAATACTTGCTTCCCCGTCTTCGTGGCTGGGGCGATTCGATGTCCCGTCAGGCGGGTGGTCGAGTCGCGGGCGGTGCGGGTATCGGTTCACGAGGTCCGGGCGAAACGAAGATCGAATTGGATCGTCGTCGCATTCGCACGCGCATGGCGAAGCTCCGCGAAGAAATACGAAAGATGGAGCCTGCCCGGCGCACTCAGCGTTTATCGCGTCGTCGCGGAGCTGTCCCTTCCGTCGCTATTGTTGGCTACACGAATGCTGGTAAGTCCACTTTGCTCAACCAACTGACGGGCGCAGGGGTCCTCGTTGAAGACGCTCTGTTCGCCACCCTTGATCCGACGGTGCGTCGGACCCAGACAGCGGATGGTCGCGAATACACGCTGTCAGACACGGTTGGTTTTGTTCGGAATCTTCCCACCCAGCTGGTTGAAGCATTCCGCTCTACCTTGGAAGAAGCGGGCGAAGCCGACCTGCTCGTTCACGTTGTGGATGCCGCGCACCCCGATCCGGTGGGACAAGTTGAGGCTGTCCACCAGGTGTTGGGTGAAATTGAGGGGGCTCTCGGTATCCCCGAAATTATCGTGCTGAACAAAGCCGATCTTGCATCTGCAGAGCAGTTAGCACTGCTTCGCACCTACTTCCCGTCGTCGGTAGCAGTATCCGGATACACGGGCTTTGGAGTCGATGAACTTCGCCATCGCATTGAAGAAGCTCTACCCAGGCCTCGTATTCAGATTGACTGCGTGATCCCATATTCGCGTGGCGACCTGGTCCATCAGATCCACGAGGATGGCGAAGTCGATCACGAAGAATATGTTGCCGAAGGAACGCGCATTCGAGCTCGAGTTGATGAGCACCTTGCAGCGCTCATCCGTGACGTGGCGCTACCGGTCGCTACCGAAGGTGCCCCCTATACTCGCCAGGACAGTGGCGAATGAGTGAGGAAGTAGGACCGGGAAACTCCGAAGCCAGCAAGACCATCGAGGTTCTTGATGCGGTGATCGAATCAATGGGTGGCACGCAACGTGATGGCCAGCGACGAATGGTCACCGATATCAGCGAGGCCCTGAATTCTGACGGTCATATTTTGATCCAGGCGGGCACCGGTACGGGTAAGTCGATTGGCTACCTCGCGCCACTTCTCAGTCACTGCGTTGCAACTGGCGAGCGCGGCCTCGTCACCACCGCGACTTTGGCACTCCAGAGGCAGATTCTGACGAAAGACGCGCCTGCGGTCCAAGACGCAGTTGCGAAAGTGACGGGTATTCGTCCCACTGTCGCTGTGCAAAAGGGCTGGTCAAACTATCTGTGTTTGAACCGTGTCAACGGTGGGTATCCGGACGAGGGCACACTGTTCGACCCGGCACATGCCCCGTCGGCACACTCGTCGACTTCCGCGCTTGGCAAAGAGGTTCTGCGTCTTCGTCAATGGGCGAAGGAAACCGATACTGGTGATCGTGATGATCTGGTCCCCGGTGTTGATGACCGAGCGTGGAGGCATGTCAGCGTCGCCAAACGTGAGTGTTTAGGCAAGACCTGCCCCTACGTTGATGACTGTTTCGCCCAGCAGGCGCGGGAGGCAGCCGGAGAGGCTGACCTGGTGGTCACGAACCATTCTCTATTTGGCATCCATTGCACGTCGCCGAACGATCTGTTTGAAGACATTGGTCCAGTCGTTGTCGACGAAGCCCACGAACTTGCTGAGAGAGTACGAAGCCAGGCGACGATGACGCTATCGCAGGCCATGATTCATCGCGTATCACGCAGGCTTCGAACCAACGCGAAGCTTGAAACTGATGCTCTTGATATGGCTACAGTCGATTTTGTTGCCGCTCTGACCCCGTGCGGGGAAGGGCTGATGGGCTCTCGTCCACAGGCGCTTGTCGGCGCATTAGCGCTGCTCGATAATGTCTCACGCGAACTCGGAACTCAGCTACAGGCGTCATCTGCTGATCAAGCAGACAAGATACTTGCGCGCGGGTCCCTGGACGAATTGCGGGACTTTATCGCCGGATGGAGTGAGGACCCGGCATCGATGGCGACTTTTGTGACGAAAGATGACGCGGGGAATATGTCGCTGAATCTAGCGCCCCTTGACGTTGCGCTTCCCGTTGGGTCCAAAGGGTTCTCAGGTAGGCCGGCAATCTTGACCTCAGCGACTCTGACGTTGGGTGGTTCTTTCGACCAGATGGCACGCGATTGTGGATTCATGGTGTCGAAGCAGCCGTGGACGTCGCGCGATGTGGGCACCCCTTTCGATCCGGCGCGCCAGGGGATTCTCTATATTGCTTCCGGCTTGCCAGATCCTGGGCCGGGTGGGTTGTCTGACGCTGCTACGGATGAATTGGTGGCCCTTGCCCAGGCCTCCGATGGGGGAATGTTGGCGCTGTTCAGTTCGTGGAAGGCAGCGAATCAGGGGTACGAGGCTCTGAAGGATCGGACAGAACTCACCGTGTATCGCCAGGGAGATGAAACCTTGAGCGTGCTGGTTGACCGATTCCGTAGGGAGCGCGATGCGTGTTTGGTTGGCACCTTGTCGTTGTGGCAGGGTGTTGATGTTGTGGGCGACTCGTGTCGACTGGTCGTCATCGACCGCATTCCATTCCCGCACCCCGATAATCCGGTGACGAAGGCTCTGTCCCAGGATGCCGATGCGCGTGGTATTGGAGGGTTTTGGGGTGTTTCTCTTCCTCATGCCGCGCTTCTGATGGCGCAGGGGGCTGGGCGTCTGATTCGATCGGCGTCGGACAGGGGAGTGGTGGCGATCCTTGATCGTCGTGTGGACACGAAGTCCTATGGTGGATACCTGCTGAATTCGTTGCCGAGAATGTGGGTCACACGCGATCAGGAGGTCGTGAAAGGGGCCCTAAGTCGCTTGTCCAAGGTTAATTGTTAACAATATCCTGAAATTGGGTGACGTAGTTACCTTGAAGCAATGCGAAATCGAGATAATGTGATTCAAATTTGAGACTATGAGACCACTCAACGAGGAAGGAAGGCATCGTGCCTGGACGTGTGAATAGCTTGTATCCCCCGAAGTCATCGGGTCGTCCGTCAAAGATCGCTGTCGTGGGGGCTGGGGCCGTTGGCACGGCAGTCGCCTACGCGTGCGCAATGCGCGGTGATGCTCGAACAATCGTTCTTCAGGACATTAACAAGGCCAAGGTTGAAGCCGAAGCTCTCGACATGGCACACGGTATTCAATTCACTCCGTGTGGCAGTGTTGAAGGCTCAGATGATGTTGAAATCGTCCGTGGGTCTGACCTTGTGATTGTGACCGCTGGTGCCAAGCAGAAGCCGGGGCAGTCGCGCCTTGAACTTGCTGGTTCAACTGTTGAACTGATGAAGAAGATTGTTCCGAACCTTCAAAACGTTGCGCCAGACGCAATCTTCATGTTCATCACGAATCCCGTGGATGTTGTTACCTATGTGGCGCTGAAGCTGACCGGTCTACCACGCAATCAGGTATTTGGATCTGGCACTGTGCTTGATACGTCGCGTTTGCGCTACCTGGTGTCGCGTGAAACCGGCGTGGCTACCCAGAATATTCACGCCTACATTGCTGGTGAACATGGTGACTCAGAAGTTGCACTGTGGTCCTCCGCTGAGATTGGTAATGTTCCCCTTGAGCACTGGGGGCCAACCTTGGAGGGTAAACCGTTCGATATTGGATTGCGTAAACGCATTGCTCAGGATGTTGTTGAGTCTGCCTACAAGATCATTGAAGGCAAGGGTGCGACAAACTACGCAATTGGTCTTGCCGCATCGAATATTGCGAGTGCCGTCCTTAGAGACGAAAATCGTGTTCTTACCGTCTCTAGCCTGCTGGAGGACTGGGAAGGCATCTCGGATGTCTGCATGGCTGCGCCGACAATCGTTGGTCGTTCGGGTGCGGGCAGGGTCCTGAATCCGCCGTTGACGCTGAATGAGCGCGATGGTCTGACTGCCTCTGCGACGCGCCTGCGTCAGGTGGCAAGGGACTTGGGCTTCTAAGTTCTGTATCTGTCCAGTGTGGGGAGTGCCCGTTGGGTGCTCCCCACACGTGTGTGCTGTGCGAGCAGGGGTACGAGGCCGGGGCTACGCCCCGGAAGCGACTATGCCAAGGAACGCAGGACGGTGACCACCTTGCCCAAAATGGTGGCTTCATCGCCTGGGATGGGGGCGTAGGATTCGTTGCATGGCAGGAGCCAAATATGGCCGTCTGTCTTTGAGAACACCTTGACCGTAGCTTCGCCGTCGATCATGGCGGCAACGATTTCTCCCTGGGATGCGTTCGATTGGGAACGAACAACGACGAAGTCGCCGTCCAGAATGCCAGCGTCCACCATGGACTCTCCGCTGACCTCCAGCATGAACATTTGCCCGTGGCCGGTAAGTCGAGTGGGTAGCTCGAAAACATCTTCCACGTACTGCTCTGCTGTGATCGGAGCGCCCGCGGCAATACGGCCAACCAGGGGGATTGACGAACTGTCTTCGTCAACGTGTCCGGCTGGCAGGTCAATGGTGACCACGTTCGTGACTGTTTGAGGTGCCGGAGGAGTTGGCGCGTCCACGCCGAGCTCCTGTTTCGCTGTTACGGAGAGTTCAAGGGCGCGCGGTAAGCCGGGGACTCGTTGGAGGTAGCCGGCGCGTTCCAGTGCGTCCAAGTGGTACTTCACGGTTGATGGGGAAGCAAGGTGTGCGCGTTGGGCAATCTCTCTGACAGAGGGAGGAAAACCGTGCGCGCTGACCTCTTCGTGAATGACAAGAAGGATCTCTCGCTGGCGACTAGTCAGCGTTGCTTTGTCTGTCATGAGGTTCTCCGTGAGGTTGCGTGCAATTCGGTTTCTACATGGTTGCTGATGCACTTGTTAGGTCAGATTATCTGATTCTGACGCGAAAATGAAACATTTGTTCGAATAAGTCTCGACTTTTGTTTGAAGACCTGTTATCGTACAAGTGTTCGACGAACATATGTTCGATATGTTGTGAAGGAGATCCTCATGAATGCATGTGCCGGTGCTACTCTTGCCCACGACGCTCATCCACACCTGCACCTTGTTCAGGGGATGGCTGATGGCGCCGATGTGGTCTCGATTGAGTCTGCTCCTTCCGCTCGTCGGCGCAAGGGCGTTCTTCGTCAAGATGATCCTGCAACGCGTCGTCGTCCGGCTTGTCGCCACCAATCGGTCGTGGTTCAATCGACCATGTCGATCGGACATGTCGTTCGTGGCGTGTGTGCGACGCTCGCTCTCAGCGTTGTTGCGGGCCTGGCTGGATTCGCCCTGGCTCCCGATGTCTATTCAGGTCCGACCATTGAACATGCTGTGACCGGTGGGGAATCGGTCTGGTCGCTGGCTCAAGGCGTTGATACCGATCGCAACCTGGAAGATGTTGTGACAGATATTCAGCGTTTGAATGGCATCGAAGGTGGCTTGCAGGTGGGGCAGAAGGTTATCCTTCCGCTGAACTAACACTCAGGTCCCCCCACCTCATGCGCGTTTCTTTTTCGTCTTTCTTATTTGCCGTGTAGCGTTAAAGGCGTGCATTGCCCTTTCTGTCATAACCCAGATTCACGAGTCGTCGATACCCGCATCGCAGATGATGGTGCCTCGATTCGTCGTCGTCGCGCGTGCACATCATGTAAGAGGCGTTTCACCACGCTTGAAACATCCTCGTTCCAAGTCGTGAAGCGCGCCGGTGTCGTCGAGCCTTTCTCGCGCAACAAGGTTGTTTCCGGTGTGAAGAAAGCATGCCAAGGGCGCCCCGTTTCTGACGACGATCTCGCAATCCTGGCGCAACAGGTTGAAGAACAACTCCGCTTAACCGGAGTTTCAAACGTCTCTTCCGATGAAGTTGGAAAAGCGATTCTTCCCTTCCTCCGTGACCTCGACGAAATCGCCTACCTTCGTTTTGCTTCCGTCTATCGAGCCTTTAATACCCTCGAAGACTTCGAAGAAGCCATCCGCATCCTGCGTGAGCGTAATAAAGACAATGCCTCCGCATCCACTTCGGGCTCACACTCTTCATCCAAGACGAAGAAGGCGCTATCGAACCGAGAGATTCTGGATTCTCTACTCGACTCGTGATTAAACGTTTCGGCGTCACCGTGACAGCTAGTCGTTCTTTCGATTCGTAAACTGGCGAATTTTAGTTGTCGCAGAGTCGGCGACCTCCATTACCTGTTCGCGAACACGCTTACGCATGACCTTTCCAAGCTGGGAGCGAGGAAGCTCCGTCATCACCACGAGCTGGCGTGGTAGGGCATAGTGAGCAATAGACTTTTCGGCCCACTGGCGAACATCAGCAAGAGTGATCGAAGCGCCGGCTTCAAGGACAATTGCTGCGACGACATCTTCGCCGGTCGAGCCGGCAGGAATACCGATAACCGCTACGTCGCGAACTCCTGGCATAGAGCGAACAGCGTTCTCAACCTGGCTGGGGTACACGTTAAAACCAGAGGCGTTAATCATTTCCTTACGACGATCGGCCATGTAGATGAAGCCGTCGCGCACCTGGACAAGGTCGCCCGTACGAAGCCAGCCCTCTTCGGTGAAGATCTCAGCTGTTTCCTCCGGCTGCTCCCAGTATCCGGAGAACACCTGGGGGCCTCGTGCAATGAGTTCGCCAATTTCACCGTCTTCGACATCCTTCGTCGGATTATCTTGGTCGACAATGCGGATTTGCGTGGACGGATAGGGAACGCCAAGAGCGCCCGGGCGACGGTTCTTTGCTAGAGGGGAACCTAGGAGGATCGGTGAGGCTTCGGTCATGCCATAGCCTTCAATCATCAACCCGCCAGTCTTTTCTTCCCAGCGTGATGCCAAATCAGCAGACAGTGGCATAGCGCCCGAAAGTGAGAACGTCATCGACGTCAGATCGACATCCATGGTGGCTGCCGTAGCCAGCAAACGTTCGTACATTGGTGGAACACCAAGGAAGAACGTACAGGGAAGACGCTTCTGGCTGGTCAGAATCATGGTTGTGTCGAATTTCGGAAATAGCGCAATTGTGGCACCCAAACGCAAGCCCGACAACAAGCCAATGGTGAAGCCAAACGCATGGAACAGGGGAAGAACGCAGTAGAACACTTCAGCGTTCTCGTGCAGGATCGGCACCCATGCGATCGACTGGGCAATGTTCGCCATCAAATTACGGTGTGTAATGCAGGCAGCCTTCGGAACACCTGTCGTACCGCCCGTATGAATCAGTAGCGCCGGATCGTCAGGACTCGCAGGGCAAGAAGTGGTCCAGCGTGGAGCTTGATCTACAGCCTGGTCCCACGAACGAGCCCATGATGGGGGACGCGTCGACAAAGCGTCACGCTTCGTGCGAGCAGACTTGATCGGAAGCTTCAAAAGCAACTGGCTCGGACCGGGAAGAGCCTTCGTCAGGTTGACAGCAAAAACCGTGGTCGCACGATCAAGGAACGTCAGCTTCGACAGGGTCTTTTCCCATGCAATGACAACGCGTGCGCCGTGGCGGTTAAACTCCTCGTGAATTTCGTGGTCAGGAGCCAAAGGATTGTGCTCAACCACGATTGCGCCAAGGTGCATCGTCGCAAGAATTGCAACAACGTGCTGAGGACAGTTTGGCATCGCTAGGGCAACTCGATCCCCCTGGCGAACTCCTGCATTGGCCAGCACAGTTGCTGCCCTGCGTACGCGCGTCATCAGTTGCGCGTACGTGGTTGGGCGCGAGAAGAAGTCCAGAGCAATCTGATGCGGATAACGTTTCGCTACCTCTTCAACCATCGCAGGAATGGTCTGATCCGGCACCTCAATAGTTTCAGGGACGCCGGGGGCGTATTGGGCTCGAAGCTGGTCAGTAAGAGTCACGTTGTCCTCCGATTCTTTACTACCTACGATACCGTAGGTTAGTTGGGACCAGGCCGAGAAAAGACCACATAAGCGTTTTTCCTACAGGGTCGTCGTAATCAGACGAATAGTGTCCTTCATCGAGCGAATCTTCTCGATCGCATCGATCGGAAGTTCGGAAGAAATGTCGGTCAGCACATAGCCGGTTGATCCTGCAGTTCCCAGAATCTGACCACCAACATTCGCGCCCATCTCGGCAAAGGTGTGGTTGATATTCGCCAGAACACCGGGAGTGTTCTTGTGGATCAGACGAATCCTGTAGCGAGACTCTTGCGAAGCATTCAAGCTGAGGTTCGGCAGGTTGATCGACATGTCGGTTGAGCCGGTGTCCTGGTAGTCACTGATTTTCCCCGCGACGAAACGACCAATATCGTACTGAGCCTCTTCCGTTGAACCACCGATGTGTGGAGTAAGAATAACGTTATCCAGCTTGATCAAAGGTGAATCAAAAGGATCGCCATTCTTCTTCGGTTCTTGGGGAAACACGTCAACGGCAGCGCCGGCCAAGTGACCCGACACCAGCGCATCATGCAGGGCATCAATGTCGACGATAAAACCTCGCGACAAATTGATGAACAGCGCACCGGGCTTCATCATCGCGAACTCACGAGCGCCAAACAGATTGGAATTTGTTTCCTGACCATCAACGTGGATCGACACGATATCCGCTTCGCGCAATACGGATTCCATCGTCGGCATCTGGGTGGCGTTGCCCAGAGACAGGCGCTCGGCCATATCGTAGAAGATAACGTTCAAGCCCATTGCTTCAGCAAGCACGGACAGCTGAGTGCCGATATTGCCGTAGCCAATAATGCCAAGCGTGTGACCGCGAACCTCGTGTGCACCATCAGCGCTCTTGTCCCAAATGCCACGGTGGAGGCGAGAATTCTTCACGGTGACGCGACGCGACAGGTCAATGATTTCGCCGATTGCCAGTTCCACAACGGAACGCGTATTCGAATACGGAGCATTAAAGACCGAGATGCCCAGCTCGGTGGCTGCTTCCAGGTCGATCTGGTTCGTCCCAATGCAGAAAGCGCCAATCGCTTTGATCTGCGGGTTGGCTTCGAGAACGCGTCGCGTCACTTGGGTCTTCGAGCGAAGACCCAAGTACTCCACGCCCTCGAGGGCTTTAATCAGCTCATCTTCGTCCAAGGCACCCGCGTGGCGAGACACATCAATCTCGTTCTTTGCGAAAACCTCGTCAGCAACCTTATGGGGATTCTCAAGCAACAGTGCGCGTGTCATGCCACCATAGTGCCAGAAAAACACCAAGCGATTGCAAAAGTGTTCGTGCTACGGATAGAACCGTCTTACCACTGATCCATTCCCCTGGGAAGATCGCTCGAAGTGATAGCAACCAAATCATGCGTCGCACGAGTCAAGGCGACGAACAGGTCACCAACACCTTCAGCAAAGATCTCGCCGGGCTCAACCACGATAACGGTGTCGAACTCAAGCCCCTTGGAACTCGAGGCACTGAGCAAAGCAATCCGCGAATCAAGTGCGCTCTCACCTGTGGAATCGGCATTCCATGCGTGGCCTCGTGAATCTGAAACCAGAATCGCGACCCTGCCGCTTCCTTCACCCGAAGTGGCATCAAGTCGCTCACACGCCTGCGATGCCGCCTGAATTGCTGCCGCCCACGCCGGCGAATCCTCGCGTGCGACCATATCCGTATCTGCTTCAACAGTCACGACGCGGTAGCAGTCCTCAACGTCGCGGACCGCGCTCATCGGGTGAATAACAGGCTTACCTGCGCGTGCCATCACGGCCTCAGCGATGGCGGTCAATGTCGCCGGAGTACGGTAGGACACCGTCAGAACAAACTCATCGCTGTAGGCTCTGCTTGCCGGCCCCAAGGCTTCAACCCACGTCTTCGGACGCTTCGATCCGCGTCGCTGATCCAAATCACCAACAATCGTGAACGACCGCGACGGACAACGACGCAACAAACTACGCCACGCCATCGGGGAGAGATCCTGAGCTTCGTCAACGACAATATGGCCGTATGCCCACTTGCGATCGTTGGCTGCCTGCTCAGCAAGGGGAGTCCACATTCGCTGAGACAATGTGGACTCGGCAAGCTGCTCAGCATTCACGATGCCTCCGCCAAGCCCCTGGCCTTCGATCGCAGCTCGTGCGCGTTCAATTGCAGCACTTTCTGATTCTGAGGATTCGATGCGCGATGTGGGCATCGGTCCAAGCAATTCTTCGAGCTCGTCTAACAGGGGAATATCGGCATCGGTCCACTCAGCACTATGACGCTCAACGAGTGGCAACAGGCGGGGTAAAACGGGGCGGCCTGCTCGATCGTTAATATGCGCCAACAGTTGGGGACGCGCATAGAGGCGACGAAGAAGAGTCTTGGCGGACGTTGGCATCCACGCAAGATTGATCGCGCGACGCGCATCAATGGAGTCGCGGATTTCGCTGATCCACTCTGTTTTATCCTCGTTGGAATCAAGCACTCCACCGGCCGACGAGGCGTCGGAGGCTAGGCGCTCTGCCAGAACCTCCATCAGCTCCAGAGCAAAACCTTCGCGCGCCTGATTGTGAGTGCGACGCGTATGCCGTGCATGGCGGATCGCTTTCGACACGTCATCCGGCGTCAGTGTCACCGTGCGACTCCACACCTGCAACGTGGTCGGTGCCGATAATTCGCGTGGCAACATTTTGACCGCTTGCTTCAGTAGCTGCGTCCAGCCAATATGACCTTTCGCTTGGGCAACGCCCAGTGGCTCCGTTCCACGTGCGTCTACGCCGGGCAACAGGTCGCCCATGGTCGTCGAAACGACGCCAGTTTCACCCAGTGAGGGAAGTACCTGTTCGATGTATCGCAAGAAAATGCGCGACGGCCCGACCAAAAGAACACCAGAACGCTCTAAGCGCTCACGTTCGGCATACAGCAGGTAGGCAATGCGGTGCAGGGCGACAGCTGTTTTACCGGTTCCCGGACCGCCTTGGACGACGATCGCGCCGTCGCGAGGAGCGCGAATGATTGCATCCTGTTCGGACTGAATTGTCGCGACAATATCACCCATGCGACCATCGCGAGCCTTATCAAGGGCGCTCATCAACGCGCCTTCGCCTTGAAGATCCATACCTTCAGCTCGCGACGAATCCAGCAGTTCATCCTCAAGCGCGACGACGGTGCGCCCGTGAGTTGTAATGTGGCGCCTTCGCACGACACCCTTTGGGTCGACGGCAGTCGCTTGATAGAAGGGCATCGCCACGGGAGCTCGCCAGTCGATCAGGAGGTGCTCGCCGTCGGCGGTCGATAGGGCAACGCGACCAATGTGGTGGTGGTCGCCGTCAGCCATGTCGAGGCGACCGAATACAAGGCGGTCTTCAACGGCCTCGAGGCGTGCTGCCATATCACCAAGGTGAGCCGAGAGTGCCTCGCGTTCTGTCCAGGCCTGAGGATTTCCTGCGCCGTGGATTGCGTGCGTTCGCGCCTGCTGGTCACGGTACTTTTTTCGAAGCTCATCCACCCTTGCATACGCGGCGTCGACATGGCGTTGCTCCGGTATGGACGCCGGCGAAGCAGAAGTCGATGAGTCAGTCATGCGCGTACTTTCGAGGAATGGACAAGATAGCGACCATCTATTGTGCCTGAAAAACTGCGACCAGGTGCAACTGTCCGCGATCTGCGACGCAGGGGAGATAGATTCACGAGGCCGACTATTCGCCCAAGGCGAATATCAGTGGGCCCGTCGGGCGCTCCGGCCTGTTTCCGAGTAGCGTTGATAGTACGAATTGTTCGTCGAGTTGAATTGACGAGCATGGCATTGGACAGAACAGAAATGAAAGGGCATGTGAACGTAATGAAACCGAATGATGCCCTTCTTTTCGAGCGAGGGCCGGCCAGTGAAACTCATTCGCGCATCCTAGTGATGCACTTCTACGGAAGCATGGATGCTGGCGGAGCCGGTCGTATGGCAGTTGCTGAAATGCTTCGCGCCCTGCCGAACGAACGTGTTGCGACTTTTGATTCCGATCAGTTCTTGGACTACCGCTCTCATCGTCCGATCATGACGGTCCGTGATTGGGTCAGCGAAGAAATGGTGACTCATGAAATCGCAATCGACAGAGTTCGCGATGACTTGGGGAACCCGATTTTGCTTCTGCACGGTCCTGAACCGGATGCAAAGTGGGAGGCATTTGCGCGCATTGTTGCTGACTTTGTGAAGGAAGCTGGTGTTGAGATCAGCGTGTCCTTCCATGGCATTCCTTCGAGTGTTCCACATACTCGTGCAACCCCGGTTCACGTGCAGGCCACGGATGCTTCTTTGATTCCGCCTCAGCCGAAGATGGCGGGGTCACTGCAGTTCCCTGCACCGGCAAGTTCCTTCGTTCAGCGTCGTCTTGCTGAACGCGGTGTGAATGGTATTGCTCTTCTTGCTGCGGTTCCGTTCTACATGGCAGAGTCTGGGTACCCGGCGGGCTCCTCTGCGCTGTTATCCAGCCTGTCTGATTTTGCTGATCTGTCGTTGCCGGTTGGTAACTTGGAGTTAGGAGCAGCTCAGGATCAGGGCACGATTGAGCAATTGATCGAAGCAAATCCAGAGATCATGGCGACTATTACGTCCCTTGAAGAGCATTATGACGCGTGGAGTCCTGGCGAATCTTCCTTTTCCTTGAACTCTTTTGGTACTCAGACTCCGCTGGGTCATACTCCTCAACAGGACAAGGACATTGGTGATGTCATTGAGCGCTACTTGGCGAACTTGTCGCAGAGTGAAACAGTATCTGACGATCAGTCGAGCGTCGACGACCAGAGCGTAGAAATGGCGGAAGAAGATCCCCTGACCGCGGCGCTCAAGCGTGTTCACCTGCGTGCAACAGATCCAGAGGCCGTTCGTGCCATGACTCCTCGTCACCGTGCCGATAGCGGGGATGACGCATCGCTGCATGTCGAAGAGCACACCACGGATGAAACCGATCCAAACGAAGAGGCGGATAGCGGAGAAACAGGCGCCATCTGAATTAGGCCTTTGCTCCACGTTTGAGTGTCTTTTCGGCTTCAGCTCGCGCCAGTTTCCTTATATCCGATGTCGGCGTCGCGCAGTGCGGGTGTGCCTGCACGCCACTTCGTCAGATTCGCACCGTGCGTCACCCGAGCGGGTAGAGGAAGGCGCCTCAGTGCGCGGTCAAGGTCTTCAACCGGATAGTCAGCTCCGACATACCCGATGACGATAATGTTGCCACGCCTACCGCTTCGCCCCACCTTCGGATCCTGGATGCTCATCACCTGGCCGAAAACCTCGGAAATAGCGGCAATCTCAGCGCGAGCATCACTGTCGCCACCGTGAGCGCTGTTGAGGATATAGAGTCCGCCGTCCTTCAACTTTTCCCGCGCAATCTTCGCGCACTCGAGAGTCGCAAGATGCGCTGGAACCTGGCCGTTAGCGAAGGTGTCGCGCACGATGACGTTGAATGTGGAATCGCGGAACGAGCTCATCACTTCCCGCCCGTCTCCAATACGTATCGATAGTGCCGGAGATTTCGGCAGATCAAACACACGTCGCGCCAAATCGGGAAGATCCGGATCGATCTCGACAGCGGTCTGCTTCGACTTCGGACGAAGGTAAGACCAGGCGAGTGGCAGAGTACATCCCGCGCCACCAAGGTGGAGCGCGCGGACTGGGGCGGCCTCGTCAATCACGCAATCGAGAGCGCACGTCGCATGCTGCATGTACTCAAACTCGAGGCTGGTCGGATCGTCCACATTCGTGCACGATGACTCGATACCGTTCAAATACAGCGTCGCAAGCGCACCATCCCAACGGATCTCAACCCTCCCAGAGGGGATCTCAAAGAATTCGCTTCCGCGCGCAGTTTTTCGGCTCACGCGTCACACTGTAGTCAGTGAACGAAAGCAGAGTCGACCGCGCTCGCACTGAAGGAGGAGCAATGTCGAACGCTCCCCGCGACGGGCGTGCCCGAAAGTTCTGGGGTGACGACGATTCCCAGACTCCCATCCTGCACGTCGACATGGACTCGTTTTTCGCCCAAGTAGAGATCGCGGAAAATCCAGATTTACGAGGCCGGCCAATCATCGTCGGGCATCTCGGCGGACGAGGGGTCGTCACCAGCGCCACGTACGAGGTCCGCGCTCGCGGTGTGCGAGCCGGAATGCCGAGTGCTCGCGCACATGCGCTGTGCCCGGAAGCGACTTTTGTGTTCTCTGGTAGGGGCGTGTATTCCGAATACTCACACAAAGTGATGGCGATCCTGTCGGAAATCACTCCCGTCTTACAGCAAGTGAGTATTGATGAGGCATTCCTTGATGTGTCAGGGTCGCGTCGGCGCCTCGGGTCACCAACCGAGATTGGAAATCTGATTCGATCCCGCATCCATGCCGAAGTCGGTTTACCCGCATCGGTTGGAATCGCAGCCACAAAGTCGGTGGCAAAAATTGCCTCGTCAAACGCAAAACCTGACGGGCTACTGCTGATTCCTCGCGATCAAACGGTCCCATTCCTGCACGGGCTCCCCGTTGGAGCACTCTGGGGAGTGGGCGGAAAAACGGGGGAGAGGCTTGCTCTCGCTGGCGTTGACACAATCGGTGATCTCGCGAACCTGGACATGACGTTCCTGACGCGACTTGTGGGCCTTGCAAGCGCGCGCCACCTGCACAATCTTGCCTGGGGCATCGACCCGCGTCCCGTTCGCGGTGGTCGCGAAGTAAAGTCCATGAGTACCGAACGAACGTTTGAGTCTGATATTCACGATAGGAGTGAGCTGGAGGCCTTCCTGCTACAGGCGTCTCACGAATGTGCGGCGCGTTTGCGCAGAGCCGACATGGTCGCATGGGGGATCGGGCTGAAACTGAGGGACGCCTCGTTCCACACGATCGCTCGATCTGTGAAGCTACACGCTCCGACAGATGTGGGACGACAAATCTACGCGGCTGCAAGCGAGCTCTTCGCAAAAGAGGTGATGCCGGCATCTGGGATTCGTTTGGCGGGCGTGAAGGTTGAAGTCCTTCAACCGCGATCGGCTGGCGTTGCGATAGCTCTTGACGATGATGGAAAACCGTTGGCTTCGGAGCGAGCAATGGACCAGATTCAGGGGAAATTTGGCAGGGATGCTCTACGGCCAGCAACTTTGTTACCGCAGGTCAGCGGGCACGAATCGCAATCTGCGCCCCCAACCCGTTAGACTCGTCACTAACGGATAGCGGAAAAGGATGCGTCGTGGCTCTATCTGACTATGAAAAACAAGTACTAGAAGAGATGGAACAGGAGTTCCGTCGTGACGAGCCACGTCTTGCCCGTCAAATGGAGCAGGAAGAAGAAGCTCCAGCTTTGCGGCTTTCAATCCGACGCATCGCTCTTGGAATTTTCGTTTTTATCGCAGGTCTGAGTGTCCTGGTTGGCGCAGTTTCCCTTGGATACTCAGGTATTTCCATCGTGATGGGCGTGATCGGTTTTGCCATCATGGTTGGTGGCGTCTGGTATGCGATCTCTTCGCCCGAAAAGAAAGCCGCTCCGCTTACACCTGAAGAACAGCGACGAAACCTCGGTTCGTGGTCGCGTTTTATCGAGGACCAAGAACAGCGGTGGGAAGAACGAAAGCGTCGTCGCGATTTTTAAAGAGATCGTCTTCCACCTCGCCTCGAAAAACGTAAAGAAAAGCCCATGTCCTACGGTCATGGGCTTTTCTGTTGTGTCATCTCTTCGTGTCTTCTAGATGTCGGTGCCTGGCTGAGTCTTTTCTGTTCCCGGGTGCACTTGGTGCGACGAATGTGGGTCTAAAAGCTCGGTTTTGTCGCGTTGGGTGCGGTGGGTGATGTGGTGGTGCGATTGGGGATGAGGATCCTGCCTTTTCTAGCCGAGGAGCTTGTGATGTGGCAGGTCTCGTCCTCTCACTCTCAGATGCAGGAGTAGCGGGCGGAGAGGGGCTCGTGCAGGAATAATCGGCTAGAACTAAAAATGTGCCCCACTTTTCACCACTAGATATTTTCTCGCAGAAAATCAGACTTTTTAAGAAGAGAAAGTGTTCGAAGCTGCCTCTAAATGGTACTAAAAGTAATAGGTGTGGGGTAAAGTGGTGGAAGTGGGAACCAAGGAAAGGTGGTGAGACATGTTCACTGGTACGTTCGAGCCGAAACTCGACGACAAGGGACGTGTTTTTCTGCCTGCAAAAATCCGTGAAGACATGGGTGAGCAACTTGTTCTCACAAAGGGACAGGACCGTTGCATTTACGTCTACCCGGTTGAAACCTTCAATGAGCGCGCGCAGTCGATCATTTCTGCGCCGACCTCGTCGAAGCAGGTTCGAAACTGGCGACGCGTTTTTATGGCGAGTGCGTTCCAAGAAGCTCCAGATCGACAGGGTCGTATATCCCTCCCTGCAGAACTGCGTAGCTACGCCGGACTCGGCCGTCAGCTCACCGTCATCGGTGTAGGTGATCACGCTGAAATCTGGAATTCCGAAGCGTGGGAGGAAGTCCTCACCGTCGAAGACGACGCGTTCTCGGATACGAACGAAGAGATCTTCCCAGGAATGTTCTAGTTCGTCCCTTTTGGTCTCCACCCGAGGCCCCGACTTCACTTCCCCGATGTCGGAGATCGGTGGGGGACCAAGAGGGATGAAAAGCACTCACATCATCTGCAGGAAAGGGGGCGACATGGAGCTCACCAAGCAAACGTCCGAGCGTCATATTCCCGTCCTCCTGGACGAATGCATGGGCATGATGTCTCCTGCCCTCACTGACGATGGTGCTGTTCTCGTTGATTGCACCCTGGGAATGGGAGGTCACTCCGAAGCTGCCCTCAAGCGATTCCCGAACATTCACCTGATCGGTATCGATCGTGATCCTCAAGCAATTTCGCTTGCTTCCGAGCGTCTTGCGCCGTTCGCAGATCGTTTCACCGCGGTTCACACGACCTACGACCACGTCGACGAGGTCGTTGCGACATATGCTCCGGCAGGAAAAGCTGATGCGATCCTGATGGACCTAGGGGTTTCCAGCTTTCAGCTCGACGAAGCGGAACGTGGTTTCTCCTACTCTGCTGACGCTCCGCTCGATATGCGAATGGATCCGACTAGGGGGCAGAGCGCTGCCGAACTTCTGGTCAGTGCAACTGCTCAAGAGATCGCACAGATCTTGCGCGTATACGGTGAAGAACGCTTTGCCTCTCGAATTGCGCGTCGCATCGTGGAAACGCGTGAAACGCAACCTCTGACCCGCACGGGGCAGCTTGCTGACATCGTTCGCGCATCCATTCCTGCTGCTGCGCGTCGTAGAGGCGGAAACCCTTCGAAGCGCACTTTCCAGGCCCTTCGCATCGCAGTGAACGACGAACTCAATATTCTCGAACGTGCTTTGCCTGCGTGCTTTGCCAGCCTGCGCATCGGTGGCCGTTTGGTTGTTGAGTCCTACCAGTCGCTTGAAGACCGCATCGTCAAGGACCTGTTCCGACGTGCGTCTACGGTGGATGTTCCCCAAGGTCTTCCAGTTATTCCAGATTCGATGGCACCGAGCGTCGAACTCCTCACTCGCAAAGTGCACCAAGCTGATGAAGCCGAACGCGCACATAACCCTCGATCCGCATCTGTGCGTCTGCGTGGCGCCCAGCTTGTTCGTGAATGGAAGGAACTCTCATGAGCAGTGCTGCAGCTTCCCGGCGCCCGGTTTCCCGTCCGGAACGTCACGAGTTTGAACTAAGAAGGGAGTTCCGAGTTGTCGAGGGGAGCAAGCCCACCCGCTCGCTTCTGATGTTGGGAATCGTCTCTATCGTCGTGATCATTGCGACGGTTCTTGCTTCGATGGTTCTTCACACTCGCATGGCTCAAACGGCGTTCGAAATCCGTACTCAGCAGATTGAGCTGAATGAGCTTGAAGCTCAGGCGTGGTCGATGCAAGCCCAAATTGAAAAGGCAGCATCGGCTTCCGAACTTGAGAAAGCTGCCACCGCTCAGGGAATGGTGAAAGGTGGTCGGACTGGCTTCATTAATCTTGGAGCTGGCACCATTGAAGGCGGAACGGCCGGACACTGACAGGAGATCGTATGACTCAGCGTTTTGGGCGATCTCTTGCCATCCTCATCATTTTCTTCTTCGGCCTGATGGCCTGTGCGATCCGCTTAGTCGATTTACAGATCATCAAGGCGCCCATGCTTGCAACCGAAGGCGAGGCCGTTCGTACGTCGCAGACGGGCATTGCCGCTAAACGAGGCTCAATTACCGACGCGACGGGCACGATCCTCGCGGACTCGATTCTGACCTACGACATTGCCGTTAATCAGATCAACTTGCGTTCTTATGTTCACTCAGAAACGACGAAGGAAAACGGGGTTGAAAAGACGAAGGTTGTGGGACGAGGCCCGGTCGAGGCCGCCCGCCAGCTGGCTCCGCTTCTGCACATGAGTGAAGCTGAGCTTGGCGGCTTGTTTTTGGGTGACTCGACCTACACGTATGTGAAGCGCAATGTTGATGCGGTGACGTATCGAGAGATTCGTGCTCTGGATATTTACGGCATTGAGTGGGAAGCCACCTACGAACGGACGTTCCCCAATGGGAATGTTGCTGCTCCGGTGATTGGTACGGTCAATGCTGAAGGCGTTGGCTCGTCGGGCATGGAATCGCAGTTCAATACGTTGCTGACGGGCACGCCTGGCTCGCAGCAGTATGAGATTGCTCCGAATGGTGCGATTATTCCTGGCGCGAAGAAGACAACGGTTGAGCCTGTTGACGGTGGTTCCCTGCAACTGACGTTGCATGCTGACTTGCAGCATCTTGTTCAGGACATGCTGGATGCTCGCGTGGAGCATCACAAGGCCGAATGGGGCACCGTTGTCGTTGAAGATGTGACGACCGGTGAAATTTTGGTGATGGCGGACTCTGAGTCGACTATCCCAGATAACGCGAATCCTCAGCCTGTGGCTTCGGTGCAGTATACGGTCGAACCTGGTTCGGTGGGCAAGGTGGTGACGTTCGCGGCCGCGTTGGATGCGGGGACGATCACTCCCACGTCGGTCTTTAATGTGCCCTATTCTTTGGATCTTCCCGATGCGGGTGGTCCGATTACAGACTTCCACGAGCACGATGGTGAAACTCTCACTGCGACGGGTATTTTGGCTGAATCGTCGAATACTGGCACCGTTCTGGTTGGTCAGACTCTGTCGAATGAACAGCGCTACGACATGATGAAAGCCGTTGGCTTTGGTGACCTGACGGGCGTGGAGCTTGCTGGCGAAACGACAGGTATTCTTCGTCCTCCAAGCGAGTGGGCGGGCCGTGATCAGTATGTGTCGATGTTCGGCCAGTCCTATTCGGTTTCACCGCTCCAAGAGACCTCGTTCATGGCCACAATCGCGAACGGTGGAGTCCACATTCCTCCCCGATTGGTCAAGTCGTGGACGAACGCTGACGGGACCGTTGAAACCCCCGAAGAGCCCAAGCCAACGCAGGCCATGAAAGCTGATACGGCGCAGAATCTGATGCTGATGATGGAGTCCGTCGTTGAAGATCATCTGGGTACTGCAGGGGCTGCGAAGGTTGATGGGTATCGCGTCGGTGTGAAAACCGGTACGGCAGATATCGTCGTCAACGGTCAGCATGGCATTGTGTCGACGACCGCCGGCCTGCTTCCCGTTGAAGCGCCTCGGCTTGCTATCTCTGTTGTTCTTTACAATCCTAAAGTTGCCTACATTTCCTCTGATTCCTCGGCGCCACTGTTCGGTGAGGTCGCGCAAGCGTCAGTGCGTAATCTAGGTATTCCAGCTTCGACGACGCCGGCAACGCTGTTCCCGACGACGCCGACTAACTGAGACGATGAAGTGAAGTCGTATGAATCGTAGAGGAAATAGCATGTACAGGTTAGCTGGGTGGATTGCTGAAGCAGTTGCAGGAACCCTGAACGGTGCTGACCGTCAGGTTGTGATGAACCGTGTTGTTACAGATTCGCGCTTGGCGTCAGCTGGTTCAGCGTATGTCGCACGAATCGGCGAGGCCACCGACGGGCATGACTACGTCAAACAGGCCGTTGACAATGGTGCGGTTGCACTGATCGTTGAACACCTCGTTGATGTTCCCTCGTCCATTGCGCAGATTATTGTCGAGGATTCGACCTACGCTTTGGGTCGCCTTGCCCATGCTCACCTTGAAGACTTGCGTGAGCGTTTTGGGCTGGATGTTATCGCGATGACCGGCTCGGCTGGGAAGACGACAACGAAGGATCTGCTTTTCCAGATTATGAGTACTGATGCTCCCAGCGTTGCCCCTCAGCTCTCGTTCAACAACGAGGTTGGACTTCCTCTGACGGTTCTTCAAGCTGATGAAACAACCCGCCATCTGGTTCTTGAAATGGGTGCGTCTGGCATCGGACACATCAAGTATTTGACAGATATTGCGTCGCCGGATGTTGCCATTGAACTGATGGTTGGTCACGCTCACCTGGGTGGCTTCGGGGGAGTCGACGGGATTGAAAAGGCGAAGGGGGAGCTGATTACAGGTTCGCGCCCCGGTGCTCCGGTGGTCTTGAACTACGACGATCCGCGCGTCATGAATATGACGAAACTGTCGACAGGTCCGATTACGACGTTCTCGCCATCAGGCAAAGAGGGAGCCGATTTCCGTGCTCTCGACGTGGACGTTGACCACCTTGGCCACGCACACTTCACGCTTGAAGCCCCCGGTGGTCGTGGCCTCGTGAATCTGAATATCGTTGGCGTGCACCACGTGGCGAACGCACTGGCCGCCATCGCTGGCGCGGTACAGCTTGGTCTTGAACTCGATCAAGCGATTCGTGCGATCAACGAGGCTCGGGCGCTGTCTCCGCACCGAATGGATGTCGTTGAATTAAGCATTGACAGTATGAAAGTCACGATGATTGACGATGCCTACAATGCGAACCTCGATTCCATGAGAGCCGCTTTCGCTACGCTCACTTCGATCGGTGAGGGGCATACGAAGATCGCTGTTCTTTCCGAAATGCTTGAACTCGGCGACGAGTCTGCTGACATTCACCGCCAGGTTGGTCTGATGGCGAAAGATGCCGGAGTCGAGTCGCTGATTCTGTTGGGTCAAGACGGTCCCTATTACGCCGAGGGTGCTGGTGACACCATCGATGCGGAACACGTCGGTAGTGTTGATGAGGCTGTCACGGCTGTTTGTGCGAAACTGAAAGACGATTGTGTGATTCTTGTGAAGGGATCCTTGTTCTCATATTCGTGGAAGGTAGCGGACCAACTCCGCGAGAAGGGAGTCCAGCGATGATTGGCCTTATTGTCGCCTTCGTCATTGCACTGGTGATTTCCCTGTTGGGAACCCCTTTGCTGATCCGATTCCTGATCGCTCACCAGTACGGGCAGTTCATCCGTCAGGACGGACCGACCCAGCACTTGACGAAGCGCGGTACACCCACAATGGGTGGTCTGGTTTTCATTCTGGCAACCATTATCGCGTGGGTGATTGGGGCGTCGATCGCAGGATCCGGACCCTCGTGGTCCGGATGGACTCTGGTTGTTCTCTTCGCAGGTCTTGGCTTTATTGGCCTTTTGGATGACGGCATCAAGATCATGCGTCAGCGCTCCCTTGGTCTGCATCCGACCGGGAAAATTATCGGTCAGATCACGGTTGCCGCAGTTTTCGCGTGGATGTCACTGACCCGCCCCAATGCCTATGGGACAACGCCGGGTACGCTTCACCTGTCCTTCATTCACCTGTCACCCATCACGCTCGGGTTTGCTGGCCTCGGATTGGGGGTTGTCCTGTATTTGATCTGGACGAACCTGATTGTGACCGCCTGGTCAAACGCGGTGAATCTAACCGACGGCCTCGATGGCCTTGCCACGGGCTGTTCCATTTTCGTTTTCGGCGCATACACGTTTATCGCCTACTTCCAGAAGATTCAATCCTGCTTCCCGCAGGGGCAGGCGACAACTCTCTGCTATCCGACGCGTGATCCTCTGGACCTTGCAGTTTTCTGCGCCGCGATCATCGGTTCGCTTGCTGGCTTCCTCTGGTGGAACGCTTCGCCCGCTCAGATCTTCATGGGGGATACGGGCGCGCTGGCACTCGGTGGTGCGGTCGCTGGCCTGTCGATTCTGACGAACACCGAGTTCATCGCAATCGTGATTGGTGGACTCTTCGTTGTCATCGTGATGTCCGACGTCATCCAGATTTCGGTCTTTAAGGCAACGCATAAGCGTGTCTTCCGCATGGCACCGTTGCACCACCACTTCGAGTTAAAAGGCTGGCAGGAAATCACGATCGTGATTCGCTTCTGGCTGATTGCCGCGTTGTTTGCAGTGGCCGGTGCGGGCATTTTCTACGCTGACTGGGTGACAACGCTGTGAGTGATCGTTACGCCGTCATCGGCCTGGGCAAATCGGGCAAAGCAGCAGCAAAAGCTCTGTTGAAGCGCGGGTACGAGGTTCTTGCTTTCGACCAGCGTTCCGGTACTCCCACAGACGAATTAGGTATTGACGTTCATGTTGTTCCCGATGCTGGGGATCTCGCCTGCGCCGTTATTGACGCTGGTGTTGACACGATCATCGTGTCTCCAGGAATTCCTGCGCACGCCCCTATCTTTGAACGCGCTCAAGCTGCCGGGATCCCGATCTGGGGTGAAGTTGAATTGGCGTGGCGTCTTCAAGAGCAAGGCCCTCATGCTGGTCGCCCCTGGCTGACTGTGACGGGCACGAACGGCAAGACAACGACTGTGGGCATGCTTGCGTCAATTCTTCGGGCCAACGGTGACGACGTTCTTGAGGTTGGCAATATTGGCACCCCCATCACCGAAGCAATCGACTCAGATGCCAGCGTCTTCGCTGTTGAACTCTCCAGCTTCCAACTCCATACCTCCTACACGATTTCGCCTTTGGCGTCCTTGTGCTTGAATGTGGATGCTGACCACCTGGATTGGCATGGAAGCGAAGAAGCATATGTTGCCGATAAGGCGCGCGTATACGAGAACACTCAGGTTGCCTGCATCTACCCGGCCAATGACCGAGTGGTTGAAGCGATGGTTGAAAACGCAGACGTTGTGGAAGGGGCGCGTGCCATTGGGATCACGCTGGGCTCGCCTTCGGTGTCGCAACTGGGCATCGTTGAAGGTGCGCTTGTTGACCGCGCCTACGTTGAAAACCGGCACCGTGAAGCTGCCCACCTGGGTGATTTGAGCGATTTGAGCACGGTCTATGGGGAGAGTCTTTCCCCGGCTGTTGTGATGGATGCTCTTGGCGCGGCAGCACTTGGACGCGCATACGGTGTGCGTCCGCATGCGGTTCGTGATGGCCTGCGCGTTTTTTCTCCAGCAGGACATCGCAGAGCTGTTGTCGGGCAAGTCGCTGATGTCACGTGGATCGATGATTCGAAAGCGACGAACGCCCACGCTGCCAAAGCATCCCTCTATGGGCTTCCTCCTCACTCGGTTGTCTGGATCGTTGGCGGGGACGCAAAGGGACAGGACTTTACCGACCTTATTCGCGACGTTGAGCCGGTTCTGCGCGGTGCGGTGATCATCGGCGAAGACCGTTCGGACCTACTCAAGGCTTTCCGTGCGAGCGCACCCAATGTTCCGGTCGTTGACGTCGGTGGCCATGAGGATTGGATGTTCTCCGTCGTCAATGAGGCTGTCGCTCTTTCACGCCCCGGTGATTTTGTTGTTCTTGCTCCGGCCTGTGCGTCATGGGATCAGTTTGATAACTAC
Source organism: Pauljensenia sp. UMB0895 (assembly GCF_030218905.1). Taxonomy (NCBI): domain Bacteria; kingdom Bacillati; phylum Actinomycetota; class Actinomycetes; order Actinomycetales; family Actinomycetaceae; genus Pauljensenia; species Pauljensenia sp. UMB0895. Next base: position 136,044 of record NZ_JASOQR010000013.1, read on the forward strand.
GGTCAGCGTGGCGACGTGTTTGTGAACGCTGTTGAACGTTTGCGTGACCAGTGGAGTGCCAAGTAGATGGCGAAGATCAAGAGCGCCATTGATAGTGTGATCCGTCGTCTTCCGCGTTTTGTTTTTGGTGCGGATGATGAACACTATGAGATTCAACCACTGACGACGTACTACATGATTATCGTCCCCACGGTGGTTCTGACTATTTTTGGTTTGATGATGGGCTTTTCAGCTCAATCGGTGACATCAATCGCCAAGGGCGCCAACCCGTACATGGCGTATTTGCGTCCCAGTGTCATCATTGTCATCGCCCTGATCATTGCCTTCGTTGTTCATAAGATCCCTCGCCATATTTTTGTCCGTTTTGCTCCCCATGCTTTCGGGCTGGGATTGATTGTTCAGGCGATGGTCATTACCCCTCTTGGCCGTTCTGAAGGCGGCAACGCGAACTGGGTGTATTTTCCCGGTATTCCCGTCCTTGTTCAGCCGTCAGAGTTCTTGAAACTCGCTTTGATCGTCTTTCTTGCTTTCATTTTGACCGGACCGAATAGGGATTTTTCAAACTGGCGTCAGATGAGTGTTCTTGCGGGGCTCCCCGTGGTTGTCACGCTGATCGACGTCATGCTGGGTCATGACTTGGGTACGTCAATGATTGTGACGGCCGCCGCCATGGGAGCATTGTGGATTGCTGGTTTGCCGAAGCGCTGGTTCGGATACGCGTTCGTCCTAGCTGTTCCGCTTTTGGTGTTCTTGGTCATTCAGAACCCGACGCGTCTTCGTCGAATCTTGGTTGTTCTTCCGGGTTTTGCTCCCAAGCGTGATTTGTCTGCCCCCGAACAGATTGATCATTCGCTGTGGGCTTTTGGCTCCGGTGGTGTTTCTGGACTGGGTCCGGGGGCCTCGCGTGAGAAATGGAATTATCTGCAGGCGGCACACACGGACTTTATTTTCGCCATCGTTGGTGAGGAGTTCGGGTTGATGGGTACGTTGGCAGTGCTTACGGCTCTTGCTTTGTTGGTGTGGGGAATGTTCCGACTGGTTCGTTCAACGTCCGACCCGTTTGTCGCTATCGTTGCTGCCGGTGTGGCAACGTGGATCGGCTTCCAGGCTCTCGTGAATATTGCCTCGGTTACTCAGCTCGGCCCGGTTATTGGTGTCCCACTGCCTCTTGTGTCCTATGGTGGATCATCGTTCCTGTTCACCGCGCTGGCCATCGGCGTTGTCGCGTCCTTTGCGCGTAGTGATGCTGGTATGACTATGTGGAGATATTCTGATCCTGCTACTCGTCGTCGTGATCCTCGGGTTACTCCGAAGCTTCGACGAGCAGGTGGATCCAAAGCTCGAAAGTAGGCAACATGTTGGGCAAAGTCGTTTTGGCTGGTGGCGGTACCGCTGGGCACGTGAATCCGCTGTTGGCCACGGCGACGGTTCTTGCCAAACGTGGATATGACGTCGAGGTCCTTGGAACAGCTCAGGGCTTGGAATCAGATTTGGTTCCCGTTGCAGGGTTTCCTTTTCATGTGATTGAAAAGGTTCCTTTCCCACGCCGACCTTCCCCTTCGATTCTCACTTTCCCATTCCGCTGGCGTAAAGCGGTGAATCAGTGTCGTCTGGCGATTCGTGATGCTGATGTGGTTGTCGGCTTTGGCGGATATGTTTCAACTCCCGCGTACTGGGGCGCACGAGGCGCCGGCGTCCCGATTGTCATTCATGAACAGAATGCCAGGCCCGGATTGGCAAATAAGGTGGGGGCGCGCTACGCCAATGTTCTTGCGTTGACGTTTGCGAATACTCCGTTGAAGGCGCGCAGGGGCATCACGCAAGTAACGGGTCTTCCTTTGCGTCCTGCTATCGAAGAGCTTGCGTTGGCGCGCCAAGATGCCGACGGTGTCCGTGTTGCGCGCGAGCGTGGGGCGAAGAACTTGGGCGTAGACCCCAAGAAGACGACCCTTCTTGTTACCGGCGGATCTCTTGGAGCTCTCCACCTGAACGATGCCATGATTGATGCGCTTGACGACTTGCCTGACAATGTGCAGGTGATTCACTTGACCGGCAAAGGAAAAGACGCCCCTGTGCGGAGCAAGGTTGACGAGTGTTCGGTGGGCGATCGCTACCTGGTTCTGGATTATCTGACGACCATGGAAGATGCTCTTGCCTGTGCAGACTTGGTTGTCTGTCGTTCGGGTGCAGGAACGGTTGCCGAGATGACGGCTCTGTCGTTGCCGTGCGTGTATGTTCCGCTGGCTATCGGTAATGGCGAACAGAAGCTGAATGCGCATGACCATGTTGCCTCTGGCGGAGCGCTCTTGGTTGATGATGCGTCATTCAACGCAGATACGGTGCGACAGAAGGTTTTCCCGCTACTGACTTCACCGGAACTGTCCGCTATGGCGACAGCATCGGCAGGATTAGCAAAGATCGATGCTGCCTCGCGTTTAGCTGACCTGGTTGTTTCACAGATCGCGCGCTAGGGGGAGAACGTGGAACCTATCGAAGGACACTTCCATTTCATCGGTATCGGTGGAGCGGGAATGAGTGTTGTTGCTGAACTGCTTGCTGCGCGTGGCGCGCGGGTGACTGGTTCAGATTGTGCCGATTCGGATGTTCTTGCGCGTTTGAATGAAAAAGGAATTCGCGCATTCGTCGGCCACGATGCCACTCATGTTGATGATGATGCGACGGTTGTTGTGTCAACTGCGATTCGTGAGTCGAACCCAGAGCTGACCAGGGCGCGTGAATTGGGGTTGGATGTCATTCATCGTTCGCAGGCGTTGGCGCTTGCTGCCAGTGGAATGCGTTTTGTTGGCGTTGCCGGCGCCCACGGGAAGACGACTACGTCTGGGATGATTGCGGTTGGTCTGCGTGGGGCTGGTCTGGATCCGTCGGTCGCGGTGGGTGGAATTGTTCCGCAGTTTGGTTCCGGTGCGCATTTGGGCACGTCGGACGTGTTTGTTGCCGAAGCTGACGAGTCTGATGGCTCGTTCTTGAACTACACTCCGTCGATCGAAGTTGTCACGAACGTTGAGCCCGATCACTTGGATCGCTATGGGACGCGCGAAGCGTTCGAAGCTGTTTTCGTTGACTACGCAAAGTGTCTGGTTCCGGGTGGTCTTTTGGTGTGTTGCGCTGAAGACGCGGGGACTGCCCGCCTGAGCGAGTCGGCGCGTGAGCTGGGTATTCGCGTGGTGACCTACGGGCGCTCCGATAAGTCCGTGGTGGATGCTGACGTGACGATTTGTGATGTAGAGACGACGCCTTCTTCATGTCGTGCACGAGTCAGCTACGGCGATATCAGCGCGGAGCTTTCCTTGGGTGTTCCGGGCGTGCATAACATTCTTAATGCTGTTGGCGCGTGGATTGCCGGCGTGGAGCTTGGCGTTGAACCTGGCCTGATGGCTTCGTCGCTTGCTGGTTTTACGGGGACAGCTCGCCGTTTTGAGCTCCGTGGAACTGTGGGGGACAGGCGCGTTTTTGATGATTATGCGCATCATCCGACAGAGGTTTCTGCCGCGATCGAACAGGCGCGATTGGTTGCCGATGGCGCTGATGTGACCGTGGTTTTCCAACCTCACCTGTATTCGCGTACGCGCTTATTCGCGGATCGTTTCGCCAAGGCGTTGTCGGGCGCGGATCATGTGGTTCTTGCGGATATTTATGCTGCTCGCGAGGATGATGATCCCGCCGTGACTTCCGCTCTGATTGCGGATCAGATTAAGGGCGCTGAGTGTGTCCACGATATGCACGAGGCCGCCCGAATCGGAGCGCGTCAGGCTGGTTCGCGGGGCGTTCTGATCACGATGGGTGCTGGTTCAATCACCCAGTGTGCAGATGATGTTATCGATGAGTGGCAACGCATGGATGCCTCGTGAAGCCACCTCAGCCGCGTCGAACGCCACCCGGATCGACTTCTACGCAACACCAGACGACGTCCACTTCTCGCTTGTCGTCAAAGGGATCTGCTACCCAAAAGTCTTCTTCTGAAAAACCTCCATCACGTCCGGTTGTTGCCCGACCAAAGCGACCGCATAGGGATACTCCAGAGTCTGGGCAACCCCCAGAGCGTCAACAGGCAGCACACAAGCGAGGGGCAAGGAAATCTTCGTTGCGTTCTGCTCGTGTCACACTTGCCCGGCCGGTGGGGCAGCAGGATGCCGCTGCTCTCTTAGGTGGTGAAAAGCGCAACGAGCGTTCTGAGTTTGATCTGCGTCGCCAAGAGCGAGCTCGGGCGCGTCGGATTCTCTGCATCAAGACGATGGCAATGATTGCTGCGGGACTAGCGTTTATCGGTGGTTTGGTGTGGGTATTGCTGTTTTCGCCTCTGCTTGCTTTGAGCGCGTCATCGGTGCACGTTGAAGGCGCAGATGAAACCTTGATCACCGCGGAATCAGTTCTTTCGTCAACTGCGCCGTACGTGGGCACCCCGTTACCTAGGGTTCCGACTGCGGCGATCGCTGAATCCATCGAATCGAATGTCGTTGTCGCTTCAGCTGAAGTGGAGCGACAGTGGCCAACGGGTTTGGCAATTACAATTACTTTGCGAACTCCTGCGATGATCGAGGGAAGTGCGGGCGCGTTCCGCCAGGTTGACGATGAGGGAGTGAGTTTCGCTGATGCTCCTACGTTGATCGAGGGGCTTCCATTGGTGAGCCTCCCGGAGACTGATGAAGAACGAGCCGAAGCGGCCTCGGATGTTCTTTCCTTGTGGTCAAACCTGTCTGAGGCAACAAAAGCGCAGGTTTCGGGTGTGAGTGCCGATGGTAAAACTCTGTCGTTTACGCTGACCAACGGTGCCCAAGTGAAGTGGGGAACTCCTGATGATGGGGCGCTGAAAGCACAGGTTTTGGACGTGCTGTTGGCTCAAAGGAGCGTCCGTGTGTATGACGTTTCATCGCCGACTCATCCTGTCACGTCATAGTCGATTGTTCGTTCAGCGTGTCGCCTTGAAGAAGGTCTACTCAATCCCTAGCTTTCTTCCGAACGAGAGCAGGGTGAAGTTGAACCTTCAACCTGAAGTTGAGGGTTTGATATAGAAAGAGTGACCAATGGACGAACCTCAGAAGAACAAGGCCATAATCAAGGTCGTTGGCGTCGGCGGTGGTGGCGGAAATGCTGTCGATCGCATGATCGAAGCTGGCATGGGTGGTGTCGAGTTCATCGTTGTGAACACGGACGCTCAGGATCTTCTTCTGTCGAACGCTGATATCAAGATCGACATCGGTCGCGAAATTACCCACGGCTTAGGTGCAGGTGCTGACCCTGAGGTCGGACGTAAAGCAGCCGATGACAATGTTGACCTGATCGCTCAGGCTCTCGAAGGCGCTGACATGGTGTTCGTTACCGCAGGTGAAGGCGGTGGTACAGGCACCGGCGCAGCCCCAGTTGTTGCGCGTATTGCTCGCGAACAGGATGCGCTGACCGTGGCTGTCGTCACCCGCCCGTTCTCTTTCGAGGGCAACCGTCGTGCATCCATGGCAAATAAGGGCGTCGAAGCGCTTCGTGAAGCCGTCGACGCTCTGATCGTCATCCCGAACGATCGTCTACTTGAGATTCAGGATGAAGATTTCCCGATCACCAAAGCGTTCGAAGCGGCAGATCAGGTTCTGCACTCCGGTGTTCAGGGCATTACCGATCTGATTACCATCAACGGCATGGTCAACGTCGACTTCAACGATGTGAAGTCGGTGATGAAGGATGCCGGCTCGGCCCTCATGGGTATTGGCCAGGCAACCGGCACAGATCGCGCAGTCGACGCAGTCGAGCGCGCAATCTCCTCGTCGCTCCTCGAATCGACAATCGATGGTGCGCGTGGCGTCCTCCTGTTCTTCCAGGGCGGCTCGAACCTGTCCCTGCAGGAAACCGCACGCGCATCGAAGCTTGTTCAGGAATACGTCCACCCCGAAGCCAACATCATCTTCGGTGCGGTCATCGACGAGACACTGGGCGACCAGATCATCGTCACCGTCATCGCCGCTGGCTTTGACGAGCAGGATCCGCAGACCGACATCGCGTCGCGTCCCAGCGTTATCGGAACCCAAACTCCCGCGCAGTCCACGACACCTGTTGCTACCCCGGCTCCCGTAGCTGCTCCGCAGGAAACTCGCGCGCTCGGTGAGGTTCCGTCCGCTCGCCCAGCCCATCGTGCACCTGTCCAGGTGCCGACCCGTACGGCAACGATTCCAGTTGCTACCCAGCAGCCGGTGCAAGAAGCTCCCTCCGTCGCAGAGGAACCCTCTTTGGAAGTTCCTCGTATCTTTGATGAGGAATCTGAAAGCGCAGCGGATCTGGATATTCCGGACTTCCTGCGCTGAGCGATGCTCACCCAGCTCAACGGTGCCTCGATCCATCTCGTCCAGGCGGGTCGAGGCACCGCCTCGTTAAGGAACAATGTTGCGCACCACGTGGGTGACGACTTTCAGCTGGTGAAGGAGCGAAGGCAGCTTCTTGCCAGCGAGTTTGAGCGCCCGATCCTCTGGATGAATCAAACCCACTCTCATGTGATCGGCCTCGTCGTCATGACAGCAGACGGGCACCCAACGTTGAATCTCGATACCCACACGTCGACGCTGAACCTCAGCGACCCGATGGACACTATTGAAGCCGATGGCGTCATCATCGATGCGCGAGGCTGGCAGGACGCTCCCGGGATTGCAGTCATGACAGCGGACTGCCTACCGATTGTCCTGTCAACGGCGGGCGGAACGATCGTGGCAGCCGTGCACGCCGGAAGAAAAGGCTTGTTCGACGGCATCATTACTCGAGCAGTGACTCTCATGCGTCGTCTTGCTCCAAGCCATGACATTGAGGTGTATATTGCTCCCGCAATCTGCGGTGACTGCTATGAAGTGCCCGCCCAAATGCGTGACGAGTGCGCCGTAGAGCGCCCTGAAAGTGCCTCGCGTACATCGTGGGGAACGCCCGCTCTTGATCTTCCGCGCGCAGCTCAAGCAGAACTGCGAGCGCTTGGGTGTACCCGCATTGAAATTGACCCGCGATGCACTCTCGAAGACCCCACGTTGCACTCCTATCGGCGTGACCGTGAGTGCGGTAGGAATGCCACAATCATTTTCCCGGCGTAGGGCATGTGTTGACCGATGCAGGCAGTGGCATGTCGCGCGGTGATAAAGGCTCTTGAGTCCCTTGCGGCAGGGGCGTAATCGGAATTATCCACTCTGTTTTTTCGACATACCGGCAAGGTTGCGCCGTAACGGACAGCGCGGGCATTAACGTTGCAGAGCCGACACAATCAGGAGGACACAATGGCGGATGGTTTCGGAGCTCGAGCTCGTAAGTTCATGGGCTGGTACCCGGCTGACGAAGTCGAGGATGAAGCCCAGGATTTTGATCTCTACGAAGATGAAACTACGTACGAGACTGAAATTCCGCAGAAAGAGATTTCCTCCGTCGTCACCCCTCTGCACCGTGAGGACCTTGAAGTGAAGACAACGTCTGACCTTTCGCGCATCGTCACCGTCCACCCGACCGCATACTCGGATGCTAAGACGATCGGCGAAGCCTTCCGCAACGGAACGCCCGTCATTATGAACGTCACTGATATGCGCGAAGAAGAAGCACGCCGTCTGATTGACTTCGCAGCCGGCCTGACCTTCGCTCTTCGCGGTGGTTTTGAGCGCGTGACCAACCGCGTCTTCCTGCTGTCGCCCGCAACCGTAGAGGTCACCGGCGATGTGATTGGAAGCCGTCGCGGAACCCTCTTCAACCAGGGCTGATTAGCTTTCGATGACAGCACTTGTATACGCCGGCTGGGCGATTTACTGGCTTGCGAGCATCTACCTGCTGTTCGCGTTCATTCGACTGGTCTTTGATTGGCTTGAGTTTCTTCTGCCGAACTTTAGACCGCGCGGAATCCTGCTTGTTATCGCGAATTTCGTGTACGTGCTGACAGATCCGCCGATTCGATTCCTGCGTCGAAGAATTCCGCCACTGCGCATCGGTGCCGGTTTGTCGCTGGATCTTGGATTCTTGATTGTTTTTGTCGCGCTGATCGTGTTGCAACGAGTAGGAATTTCTCTGGCAACAATTGGCTGACTTCGTGGGTTAAAGGTCGCTGATGTTGCTGGTCAAACGCTGTTATTTGACCGCAATGGTTGTTTTGAACCGTTGGAGAGGTGCCTGACTGGCCAAATCTCGCACGCATAGATTGTGAGTAATGTGTCATGTCATGTGTTCATTGTTGCGTGTGTGACTATTGAGTCAGATATGATAATCCATGATGTGTCGATGGACAGTTGTCCGGCGACTGTCCTGATGCGCAACCGACGTCAATCGCTTGGGATCGCATCGACCCGACGATATTGAGAGGCGAACACATGGCTCTGCTGACTACAGAGGACGTTCTTAACAAGAAGTTCCAGTACGTAAAGTTCCGCGAAGGTTACGACCAGGTTGAGGTTGACGAATTCCTTGACGAAGTCGTTTCGACGATCTACACCCTGAACGTCGAGAATCAGGATCTGAAGGAAAAGCTTGAAGCGGCCGAGCGTCGTATCGCCGAGCTCTCCTCCGGTGCTGAAATTGTCGAGGCTCCGGTTGCCCCGGCAGTCGAGGTCGTAGAAGAGGCTCCTGCTCCGGTTGAACAGACCGTTGAGGAGGCTCCGGTTGCAACCGTCGTCGAGACCCCTGCCGAAACCGTAGCGCCCGTCGACACCGAGTCGGCTGCTTTTGCTACCAACATGCTTACACTTGCTCAGCGCGTCCACGACGAATACGTGCGCGACGGCAAGGAAGAATCCGAGCGTATCATCGCCGAAGCTCACGCCAAGGCCGACGAGATCGTTGCAGACGCTCAGAACCAGCACGAAACCATCCTTGCGAAGCTTGACGAAGAACGCACTCGCCTTGAGGGCACCATTAACGAGTTGCGTTCCTTCGAGTCGGATTACCGCTCGTCGATCCGTGGTCACCTCGAGACCCTGCTCTCCCAGGTCAACCCGGACACCCAGCAGGACTGATCTTTTCATCAGATCTGATCTTCACATCGGTTAAATGGCGGTGGTACCTCTCAGGACCACCGCCATTACCATGTGAAAAGCTAAGAACCATCATCCTTGGCTAGCAGATAGGGCCTCGGGGCGCCTTCACTACGATAAGGCAAACACAAAGAACCCAGAAAGGAGAACCTGACATGAATACCTCCCAGTCAAAGTCTCGCTATGTTATCGCGGGAGCGATTGCGATTGTCGCAGTGGTCCTCGATCAGGTGACGAAGTTCTGGGCGTTGTCAGCATTAGCTGATGACACTCACCCGATTCCGATTATCGGCTCGCTGCTTTCTTTCCAATTGCTTCATAATTCGGGTGCCGCGTTTTCTTTGGGAGAAACGTCCACGTGGGTTTTCACCGTCCTCTCGGTTGTCATCATCGGCATCCTGATTGTTGGACTGAGTCGCTCTGTGCGTGTGAGCGCGGCGGCCTGCCTTGGTCTTCTGGGTGGCGGAGCGATCGGTAACTTGATCGATCGTCTGATCCAGCCCCCGGGCATCGGCGTTGGACACGTCGTTGACTTCATCAACTACAACGGCTTTTTCGTTGGCAATGTGGCTGATATTTGGATTGTGATTGGCGCGATTTGGTTGGCGTGGGAGTTTTCCCGTGATGGAGCGTTCTCCGGTGAAGACAACGCAGATGATGCACCTGTCGTGAATTCATTGAGTGACGAGGCCGCGCATGAGTGATACGCGTTTGCTTCCTGTTCCTGACGCGCTGGTAGAAGAACGCGTTGACGTGGCTCTTGCTCGCATGCTCGGGATGTCGCGTGCGCAGTGTGCGGGGCTTGTTGAAGATGGAAACGTCCTGATTAACGGCGTGGTTCCTTCAAAGTCGACCAAGCTCGGTGCGATGGATCTGATTGAAGTCACTATCCCAGCGCCCGATACAACCCCACCACCGGTCACCGGCATGGACATTCTTTACGACGATGATGACGTGGTTGTCGTTGATAAGCCCGTGGGCGTTGCTGCGCATACGGGGCCAGGCTGGAGTGGCCCGACGGTTCTTGGAAACTTGGAAGCGGCCGGTTATCGCATTACCTCGTACGGTCCCCCCGAGCGCCAGGGGATTGTGCACCGTCTCGATGTGGGAACATCGGGGGCGATGATGGTGGCGAAGTCAGAGCTCGCCTATTCGGTGATGAAGCGCGCGTTCAAAGAACGAACCGTGACGAAGATTTATCACGCGGTCGTTGCCGGTCATATGGATCCGCCGTCGGGCACGATTGATGCTCCTATTGGTCGCCACCCGTCGCGGGAGTGGCGCATGGCCGTCATCGATGGTGGGAAGCATGCGGTGACGCACTATGACACGTTGGAACTGATGGCGGGGGCGTCTCTGCTGGAAATCCATTTGGAGACCGGGCGAACCCACCAGATTCGTGTTCACACCGCGGCAGTGGGGCATCCGTGTGTCGGAGACGTTTTCTATGGGGCTGATCCAAAGAAGGCCAAAGAATTGGGCCTCGTGCGCCAGTGGTTGCATGCCGTTGAACTGACGTTTAACCACCCGCGTACCGGTCTGCCCACAACTGTTCGCTCACCCTATCCCGCTGATCTGCAAGCGGCTTTGGAATCGTTGAGGATCGCCGACTGATACCGCAATCATCGTAGCGGGCACCGGCAAACCACGCCGGCATGTTGTGTACTGAAAGCATATCCATGCACCCCTCACGAGTGTGCAATCTTTGGTCGCCTGATGAAGAAGGCAGGTGCGTCAATACGCCGAAAACTGCTGGTCGAGCTTGTGAATCTGCGTGATTTCAAGGAAAGCTCTCACGCTCCTTCCGGGGTGCTTAATCACCCGATGACGGCTACCATCAAGACCATGGCTGATTCCTTCGTTCACTTGCACAACCACTCCGAGTACTCGATGCTTGACGGCGCAGCAAAGACGAAGGCGATGGCTGAAGAAGCGGCTCGTTTGGGTCAGCCCGCTATTGGCTTGACCGATCACGGCTACCTGTTTGGCGCATACGACTTCTACTCGAACTGTAAGAAGGCCGGGGTCAAGCCGATTATTGGTTTGGAAGCCTATGTGACTCCCGGTACGTCGCGTTTTGACCGTCAAAAAGTGCGATGGGGAGAACCCTGGCAAAAGAGCGATGACGTGTCGGGTTCGGGTTCATACAACCACCTGACGCTGCTCGCCTATTCAACCGAGGGCATGCATAACCTGTTTCGCCTCGGTTCCTACGCCTCAACTGAAGGACAGTTTGGTAAGTATCCTCGCGCGGATAAGGAACTACTCTCTCAGTTCCACGAGGGCTTGATTGTGTTTACCGGGTGTCCTTCGGGTGCTGTTCAGACGCGTATGCGCCTTGGCCAATGGGACGAGGCAGTTCGTGAAGCAGCCGAGCTCCGCGATATTTTTGGCGCAGAAAACTTCTACGTTGAGCTCATGGACCACGGCATCGAAATGGAACGTCGCACCCAGCTCCAGCTACTGGAATTGGCGAAGTTGATGGATGCTCCGCTTGTCGTGACGAATGACGCCCACTATGTGAAGAAGGAAGACCGTCAGATCCAAGACGCTCTTCTTTGCATCAACTCCGGTTCGCGTATTTCTGACCCCGATCGATTCAAGTTTGATGGCGACGGCTACTACATTCGTCCCAGTGAAGAAATGCGCGAGCTGTGGAAGGAACTCCCACAGGCGTGCAACTCGACTCTGGAAATCGCTGAACGTTGCGAGGTGTACTTCACAACCACCGATGACGGCGCAAACTACATGCCCGACTTCCCGGTGCCCGAAGGCGAAGACAAGACCTCGTGGTTCATCAAAGAGGTTGAAAAGGGCCTCAACTATCGTTTCCCGAACGGTATTCCCGACGATGTCCGTAAGCAGGCGAAATACGAAGAAGATGTCATTATTTCGATGGGCTTCCCCGGTTACTTCCTGACGGTGGCAGACTACATTAACTGGGCGAAGAGCCAAGGTATTCGCGTTGGACCTGGTCGTGGTTCGGGCGCAGGATCAATGGTTGCCTACGCCATGAAGATTACAGAGCTGAATCCTCTTGAACACGGTCTGATCTTCGAACGCTTCTTGAACCCAGAACGTATCTCGATGCCCGACTTCGACGTCGACTTCGACGAACGTAGGCGAGATGAGGTCATTCAGTACGTCAAGGCCAAGTATGGCGAGGATCGCATTTCGCAGGTTGTCACCTACGGCACGATTAAGACAAAGCAGGCCCTGAAAGACTCTGCCCGTATCTTGGGTAAGGACTTCAAGGTGGGCGAGCAACTGACGAAGGCTCTACCGCCGTCCATCATGGGCAAGGACATTAGCGTTCACGGCATCTTTGACAAGGATGACAAGCGTTACGCCGAAGCTGTCGAGTTCCGTAAGTACTACGAAGAAAACCCGGAGACTCACGAGGTCGTTCAGTACGCGCTCGGTCTTGAAGGTTTGACCCGCCAGTGGGGCGTTCACGCATGTGCGGTCATCATGAGTTCGCATACGCTGACCGACATTATTCCGATTATGAAGCGTCCCCAGGATGGCGCGATCATCACTCAGTTCGACTATCCGACGTGTGAAACACTCGGCCTGCTGAAGATGGACTTCCTGGGTCTTCGTAACCTGACGGTCGTCTCGGACGCGCTGGAAAACATTGTGCTGAACGGCAAGGAAGAACCGGATCTGGAACACCTGGAGTTCAACGATCCAAAGACATACGAACTCCTGTCTGCCGGTGAAACACTGGGCGTTTTCCAGCTTGATGGTGGCGGTATGCGCGACCTTCTGAAGCTGATGAAGCCCGACAACTTCGAAGATATTTCCGCTGTCGGCGCCCTGTATCGTCCAGGTCCGATGGGCGCGAATTCGCACACGAACTACGCGCTACGTAAGAACGGGAAGCAGGAAATTACGCCGATTCACCCCGAATTGGCTGAGGCACTGGAATCGATTCTGGGTACGACCTACGGCTTGATCGTGTATCAGGAACAGGTCATGCAGATCGCGCAGAAGCTGGCGGGCTACTCACTTGGCCAAGCAGATATTCTGCGTAAGGCAATGGGTAAGAAGAAGCCCGAGGTTCTGGCAAAGCAGTTCGAGGCATTCCAGCAGGGAATGCTGGACAACGGCTATTCGAAGGAATCAATCCAGGCTCTCTGGGATGTCGTTGTTCCCTTCTCCGCCTACGCATTCAACAAGGCACACTCGGCCGCATACGGTTTGGTGTCCTACTGGACCGCGTTTTTGAAGGCGAACTACAAGACCGAGTACATGGCGGCTCTGCTGACGTCCACGAAGGACAACAAGGACAAACGTGCGCTCTACTTGGCTGAAGCCCGACACATGGATATCACGGTTCTTCCCCCCGATGTCAATGCGTCGCAGGGTAACTTTGCGCCAGACGGTGAAGCGATTCGTTTCGGTCTGAACGCGATCCAGAACGTGGGAGCGAACGTGGTTGAAGCCATCGTTGAGACCCGAAAAGAAAAGGGCCCGTTTACTTCCTTCCAGGACTTCTTGGACAAGGTGCCTCAGGTTGTGTGCAACAAGCGCACGATTCAGTCGCTGATCCGTGCAGGTGCGTTTGACTCGATGGGCTACACGCGTCGTGCAATGCTGTCGTGTTGTGACGAGGCCGTTGAAGCAATCACCGATGTGAAGCGTAACGAAGCGATTGGTCAGTTCGACCTGTTTGGTGCGTTGGGTATGGATGCCGGCGCTGATAGCGGTTCACATGCCCTGGGAGTCACTATTCCGGATATCCCTGAATTCGACCGCAAGTTCAAGCTGTCTCAAGAACGCGAGATGCTTGGCTTGTACGTGTCGGATCATCCGCTTCGTGGCATTGAAGGAGCGCTGGCTCGCTATCAGGATCACGAGATTGCGCAGGTCGTCGGATCTGAGGATTCAATGTCGAATCAGACGGTGCGTATCGCGGGTCTGATTTCAAATGTTCAGACGAAGGTGACGAAACAGGGTAGTGTGTGGGCCGTTGCGACCCTCGAGGACTTGTCGGGGTCGGTTGAAGTTCTTTTCTTCCCGCGTTCTTACGAGACGATTTCAACGCATCTTGCCCAGGACATTGTGGTTCAGATTGAGGGTCGCGTGAATGTCCGCGATGAGGGCATGTCGATTTATGGCCAGTCGATGACGATTTTGGACTTGCGTGAGGACGGCGATACTCCGCTGGAGCTTCAGCTTCCTGCAACGCGGTGTACGGCGGAATTGCTGGGCGAGTTGAAAGATGTCCTTCAAGCGTTCCCAGGTGATTCTCCTGTTCGTTTACATATCCGCGAGCGCACGGGCACGACGATCGTTGAGTTGGATCAGCGTTTGCGCGTGTCGCCGACGGGACCGTTCTTCTCACATGTGAAGGCTATCGTGGGCATCGACGGAGTCCTGAGCACGCACTGAGCTACTTTCGGGGGGCTCGTGCTAAAAGGACGAGGCCGCCCAGCGTTGTTGGTCGTTTCTCGTGTGTCGGGGTCGAATGATGGGATGGCGTGGCCTTGGTTGTTGCGCCTCAGGCTTAGTCGATCTGTGCGACGATGGCGCCATCTGATCCCATGGGGGAGTTAACCTCTACGACGTCACCGTCTGTGAGCTGACGACCTCGCCTGGTTTCAACTGTGTGGTTGACGTATACGTCGCCACCCTGGATGAGCTCGCGTGCGAGTCCCCCGTCTTCGGCAAGGTTGGCGAGTTTGAGGAACTGTCCGAGTCTGATGACTCCGCTGACTTCGATGGTGGGGAAGTCTGACATGGACGTTTCCTTTCTGGCGTTTACGGGCTGCGGGTGAGTTGTCCGCATTGTGTGCTTCTATGTTCGCGCGTTGGGCGCCGAAGAACCAAATGTGTGTGCCCGCCTATGCTTGGGGTATGGATACTCTGATGCAACGACTGGATCTTCGTGGAACTGTTCTTGAAACGACAGATCTTGCTCATGCGTTGCCTCGTGCTGCGCTGGATACGTCGAAGGCCGCAGATCAGGTTGCTCCGATCTTGAAGCGTGTTCGTGAAGAGGGCGCGCCCGCGCTGTACGACTTGGCTGAAAAGTTTGACCGTGTTCGCCCGGCTTCGCTTCGTGTTCCGGCTCAGGCAATTGCTGATGCTTTAGCGAATCTTGACCCGAAGATTCGCGAGGCGCTTGAGATGTCGATTGCGCACAACCGTATGGGGCATACTCAACAGTTGCCCGCGCCTGCTCAGGTGCAGATTATTCCGGGCGGAACCGTGTCCCAGCGTTGGATTCCAGTTGAACGTGTGGGCCTGTATGTTCCCGGTGGCTTGGCTGTCTACCCGTCGTCCGTCGTGATGAACGTGGCGTGTGCGCAGGTTGCGGGCGTGGAGTCTATTGCGTTGGCGTCTCCTCCTCAGTCAGAGTTCGGCGGTCTTCCTCACCCGACAATTTTGGCGGCGTGCGCGTTACTGGGCGTTGATGAGGTCTGGGCGATTGGTGGAGCTCAGGCGATTGGATCCTTTGCCTACGGTGTGACCGATGGTGATGACGTCTTGAAGCCCGTCGACGTGGTGACCGGACCGGGCAACATTTTCGTTGCCGCAGCCAAGCGCCTTGTTCAGGGAACCGTCGGCATTGACGCCGAAGCGGGAACAACCGAGATCGCAATCCTCGCCGATTCCAGTGCTCACCCGGCATTCGTTGCCGCCGACCTGATCAGTCAGGCGGAACATGACCCGGCTGCAGCATCGGTCCTCGTGACCTCCAGCGAGGAACTGGCTGACGAAGTGGAAGCTGAAATCAAGGTGCAGGCGCAGGCGACAACGCACACCGAGCGTATTCTTACCGCCCTGTCAGGCCCACAGTCCGGTATTGTCCTCGTCGATGATGTGGAAGACGGACTGACTGTCGTGAACGCGTACAGCGCAGAGCACCTGGAAGTCCAGACCCTGAACTCCCGCGATGATGCACTGAAGGTGAAGAACGCGGGTGCCATCTTTGTTGGGTCGTACACGCCGGTTCCACTCGGCGACTACATTGCCGGCTCGAATCATGTGCTGCCCACCGGTGGCACAGCGCGCTTCGCATCGGGATTGAATGTCATGCAGTACCTGCGTTCCCAGCAGGTCGTGGAATACACGGCCGAAGCACTGGATCAGTTGAGCGACAAGCTGAACACGCTTGCGATCGCGGAAAATCTGCCGGCACACGGTCAAGCCGCCCTGATCCGCCGCACAGCTGCCAAAGACGGAGAGTGACACCATGACGATTCTTCCGATTCGATCCGATCTTAAAGGACTCTCGCCCTACGGTGCTCCGCAGCTCAACGTTCCGGTGTGCCTGAACGTCAACGAGAACCCGTATTCGCCCTCCGAAAACGTGATTGCCGATATCGCTGAGTCCGTTGCCAAGGCGGCTGCGGGTCTCAACCGCTACCCGGATCGTGACTTCATGGAACTACGTGGCGCGCTCGCGGACTACCTAGAAAAAGAATCCGGTGTTCGTCGGCGTCCGGAACTGATGTGGGCAGCGAACGGCTCAAATGAAGTGATGGTGCAGATTCTGGAAGCATTCGGTGGCCCTGGCCGGACGGCCGTCAGCTTTGCTCCGACGTACTCGATGTACCACGAGTACGCGCGCGACACGAATACCGCGTGGGTGCAGGGGCGTCGCGATGATGACTTTACATTGAACCGCGCGTTCGTTGAAGAAACATTGAAAGCGCAGCGTCCTTCTGCTGTTCTGCTGGCCAGCCCGAATAATCCGACGGGCACAGCGTTGCCGTTCGAGGACATTGAGTGGATCCTGGACATCGCGCGCGAAAGCGGCCCAGAGATTGATGGCCAGACGTCTGCGTCGATCGTCGTTATTGACGAGGCCTACGGTGAATTCCGCAGAACCGGCACACCGTCATCTCTTGAACTCTTGGACGCGAATGAGCACCTCATCGTCAGTCGCACAATGTCGAAGGCCTTCGGCATGGCGGGCCTGCGCCTCGGCTATATGAGCGCCTGCCAAGAAATCATCGACGCGATCATGTTGGTTCGCCTGCCGTACCACCTCTCAACTCTTACGCAGGCAACGGCGCTTGCTGCTCTGCGCCACACGGATGAACTGATGGCACAGGTGGCCTCGTTGCGCGCCGAACGCGACCAGCTGGTCACGTGGCTGAAAGACAAAGGCTTCGACGCTGTCGATTCGGATGCCAACTTTGTCCTCTTCGGACGCTTCGATGACCGCGAAGCCATCTTTCAGGCTCTGCTTGATCGCGGAATTCTGATCCGAGTTGTCGGGCCTGAGGGCTGGCTTCGTGTCAGTATTGGAACACCTGAAGAAACCGCCAGCTTCAAAGCAGCACTTGAGGAGATCACGAAATGACGAACACCTTTGCTACTCCGCGTACCGCCGTCATTGACCGCGTGACGTCTGAGTCCTCGATCCACCTCGAGCTGAACTTGGATGGAACAGGCAAGAATGACATTTCCACGTCCGTGCCTTTCTACGACCACATGTTGACTGCACTGTCGAAGCACTCGCTGATTGACCTGACGGTGAAGGCGACGGGTGATATTGATATCGACGTGCACCACACGGTTGAAGATACGGCGATCTGCCTGGGTCTTGCGCTGAAGGAAGCGCTAGGGGACAAGCGCGGTATTCGCCGTTTCGGTGAGGCGACTGTTCCGCTCGACGAGGCGCTGGCTCACGCGGTTGTTGACGTCGCGGGACGTCCCTACATTGTGCATGCGGGTGAACCTGCCGGTCAGGAATACCACCTGATTGGTGGTCACTACACTGGTTCAATGACGCGTCACGTCTTCGAATCCCTGACCTTCAATTCCGGAATTTGCCTGCACATGAACGTGCTTGCTGGTCGCGACCCGCACCACATCGTCGAGGCCCAGTTTAAGGCGTTGGCACGAGCGCTTCGTGCTGGCGTTGAGCCGGATCCTCGCGTCGACGGAATTCCATCGACCAAGGGTGCGCTCTAAGCCGAGTCGAGCGTAGGTAGCAGAGGAGAGTTATGTCGCGTCGTGATGACGACTTCGATGCCGAGTTCGCGGATCTTGTCGCGTCCCTTGACGGCGAAGATTTAGGCAAGGAAACGCTTGATGGTGAAGCGTATGCCGACGATGTACTGGCGGCACACAATCTGGGAGAAAAGCCCGCTGGCGCAGATACGACGAGCGAGACAGACAACAGGGACGCATCGACCAAGGTGTTGAAAGATCCTGACGATGTCCCGGTTGATGAATCCCTCCATCTTGACGGTGGCAAGCTGTCGGTTGGTTTGGTTCTGGCCCCGATTCCATCGCCGGGCGCGCTTCACTCTCTTTTGGCTCTGTCTGGTTTGAAGCTCAGCGTCGTCCGTTTGAAGCCGTGGACGGCGATCTGGCAGCGCGTGGAAACTCAGCCGACTGACGAAGAAGAGTTGGATGCGTTGCTTTCCGGCCAGCGTCCCATGCCCGCTCCCATCGACGAGGCCGCCCGCGTTGTTTCACGCCTGTCCAAATATGGGGCGGTTGCTGTCATGTCGTGGCTGGTTGAAGGCGATGGGGTTGAACCCGGTGTTTCTGGTCGGATTACAGCCCAGCGTTATGTGAACGGACAGCCGGAGGAAACGATTCCTGCGGGTGTTTTACTTGGTGCAATGCCACAGGCAACCGAGGATCTACTGCTTGGACGTTCGACCCCCGAAGACTACGAGGACTCCGTGTCTGCGGATGGGACGAGCCGTAAGCGTCCGGGCGGTTTCTTTGGCGGATTGTGGAAGAAGTAGACGATGACGCACGTAGTTGTTTTTGACTATGGTTCGGGCAATGTACGCTCTGCGTGCCGAGCTTTGGAACATGTGGGCGCCGATGTTGAACTGACTGCAGACCGTGAAGCCGCATTGAACGCTGATGGCTTGCTGGTGCCTGGCGTGGGCGCGTTCCATGCGGTGATGCGCCAGTTGCGCGTAGCTGACGGCGAAAACATTATTGACATGCGTCTTGCTGGTGGGCGCCCGGTGATGGGTATCTGCGTTGGCCTGCAGATCATGTTCTCTTCGTCCGAAGAGAAGGGTGAAGGCGAGGGTCTTGGCCAGTGGCCGGGCGTGGTGAAGCGTTTGGACGCTGAAGTGGTTCCGCACATGGGCTGGTCACCGATTGAAGCGGCTACCGGTTCGGAGCTTTTCGCGGGAGTCGAAGACCAGCGCTTCTATTTCGTTCACTCCTACGGTGTCCATGACGATCCGACCGCGGCGTTAGCTGGGGGAGTGACCACCCCACCGTTGACGTCCTGGGCACGGCACGGAAATTCCCGCTTCGTTGCAGCCGTAGAAAACGGCCCATTGTGTGCAACCCAGTTCCACCCGGAAAAGTCAGGAGATGCCGGTATGACGCTACTGGCAAACTGGCTCGACACACTGAAGTAACTTCACGCAATAAACGATTAAAGGATTTCCATGAACGATCTGATTCTTCTTCCCGCCGTTGACGTTGTCGACGGACAAGCCGTTCGCCTGACCCAGGGTGAAGCTGGTACGGAAACACGCTACGGCCACCCGATGGACGCTGCGCGCTCTTTCGCGGATGCTGGGGCAACGTGGCTGCACCTCGTCGATCTGGATGCCGCATTTGGACGTGGGTCGAACGCTGCGCTACTTGCTGAGATCACTGCGAACGTGGATATGAATGTCGAACTGTCCGGTGGCATTCGCGATGATGAGTCGCTCAAGCGCGCTTTGGGAGCCGGTGCCCGTCGCGTGAACCTTGGTACCGCAGCTTTGGAAAATCCAGAGTGGACTGAACGAGTCATTAAAGAATATGGCGATCAGATTGGCATCGGCTTGGACGTGCGTGGAGATACCTTGTCTGCCCGCGGATGGACCCGCGATGGAGGCAATCTTTGGGAGACAATCGAACGCCTGAACAAGGCTGGTTGCGTGCGCTACGTGGTCACTGACGTGACGCGCGACGGCATGCTGTCGGGACCGAACGTTGATCTGCTTGCTCGCGTCTGCGGCGCAACCGACGCCGCCGTTGTGGCATCCGGTGGCGTGTCAACGCTGGACGATATTGCCACCCTGCGAGGTCTCGTTGGCGTTGGCGTCGAAGGTGCAATTGTCGGCAAAGCCCTCTACGCTGGCGCGTTCACGATTGAAGAAGCCCTGAAAGTTGCGCGGGGGCTTTAAACGATGAGTGAAACCACGGATTCTCGCCCAATCCCAGCTCTCGATGATGCGCAGAAGAGCCGGCTTGCTGCTCGGTTGAAGATGTCGAATCGCGATCGTGGTGACTCGGGTCAGATTCTCGAAGCGACGAGGCGTGCGCTGGCTCTTGAAGCGGATAGTGATAATGGCGCAGCCAGATTGGAAGCCCTCGCCGATGCTTTGGCTCACGATCGCGTGATTGTCCCGATTGCTGTTGAAGAGGATCCTCGTGTCACCGGAGGCCACGCAGGGTTTGACGGCGACGGACAGGCACCGACCGACTTTGTTCGCGTTGACTGCCTGGCAGGCAAGGCGATTGCCGTATTCTCTTCGGCCGATCAACTTCGGGCTTTCGATGCTTTCGCCAGACCTACCGCTCTCGCATTCCGGAGCGTTGCCCTTGCTGCGCTGGTGGAAACCGGAGGCCGAGTTGTCATGGATCCTGCTGGGTCCAACGTTGTGATGCCACGTCCCCTTGTCGCGGCACTTGCGCAGGGAGACACGTGGTTGCCAGCGTGGAAAGACCAAGAACTCGCCGAAGAGTTGAAGATGCTCGCGCAGGTAAGCCATAACGGAACCTCGCCGATCGTTGACGTGCAACTGACCTGCGGGGCAGTCGGAAACGTGACTGTCACCCTGTTCGTCAACGCCAATGCTGATCAGCGTGGGCTTAAAAAGTCGCTGATGGAAGCGGTGTCTGCTATCGGAGATTCAAAACGTCTTCAGGTATCAGCCGACAGGATTGAGATCGTTCCACGTTGGGTGAGCGTCGCATAGTCCGCATGTCGCATAGTCCGCACGTCGCATAGTCCACGTGTGTGAGCGATCCCATCTGCGCCGAAGTCACTGAAATTGGTGCGCTATCAGCGCAGATGTTAAAATCAAAGCAACCGTCTGGGCGAATGCCTGGAATGCAAGCGGAGTTTCCTCCCACCTGGATGCCCGCCTTGGCTTGCCAAGGTCCACGCAATTGGCGTGACGTGAAAGGGGATCGGGTTCTTCGGTAGACGTTTCGGCGTCTGCCAAATGGGCTGGCCTCCGTGCGCATGAAGTGCAACGGAGGCCATTTTCGTTGCTCTTCACGAAGTACCGTGGAAGGAGCCACTCATCAGCGAGACTCGCATTAACGAGCGCATCCGAGTTCCTGAGGTTCGCCTCGTGGGACCCGGAGGGGAACAGGTCGGCGTCGTTTGTGTTGAAGACGCCCTGCGCCTGGCCGAAGAGGCCGGCCTTGACCTGGTAGAGGTTGCCCCCGACGCTAAGCCGCCGGTTGCCAAGCTCATGGATTACGGCAAGTTTAAGTACGAAGCCGCCCAGAAGGCTCGCGATGCTCGCCGTAATCAGGCGAACACCCAGCTGAAAGAGATCCGCTTCCGCTTGAAGATTGACGACCATGATTTTGGCGTTAAGAAGGGACACGTTGAGCGTTTCCTTTCCCAAGGCGACAAGGTCAAGGTCATGATCATGTTCCGCGGACGTGAGCAGTCCCGTCCTGAAGCTGGCGTTCGCCTGCTTCAGCGTTTGGCTGAAGAGGTTGGTGAGCTCGCAACAGTCGAGTCCATGCCTCGCCAGGATGGTCGCAATATGACCATGGTTCTCGCGCCTACAAAACGTAAGTCTGATGCTTTGAACGAACAGCGCAAGCGTCGTGAAGCAGAGCGTAAGGAACGACGCGGTAAGCGTCAGGAACGCGCAATCAAGGACCAGGCACGTTCCGCAAAAGCGGACACCACGGACAAGAACTGACATTGACGCGTAAGCGTTGATGGAACAAAGAAGGAATAGCAAATGCCGAAGAACAAGACGCACTCCGGTGCGAAGAAGCGCTTCCGCGTGACCGGCTCGGGCAAGATCATGCGCGAGCAGGCCGGTGCACGCCACCTGCTGGAGCACAAGTCCAGCCGTAAGACCCGCCGCCTCGCCACTGACCAGGTCCTTGAGAACGCAGACGTTAAGCGCGTCCGTCGTCTCCTTGGCAAGTGAGCTTCGCAAAAGGAGATTTGAAACATGGCACGTGTCAAGCGTTCTGTTAACGCCAAGAAGAAGCGTCGTACAGTCCTCGAGCAGGCGTCCGGCTATCGTGGTCAGCGTTCCCGCATGTACCGCAAGGCCAAGGAGCAGGTCACTCACTCCTTCGTCTACTCCTACCGCGACCGCAAGGCCCGCAAGGGTGACTTCCGTCGCCTCTGGATCCAGCGCATCAACGCTGCCTCGCGCGCGCAGGGCATGACCTACAACCGTTTCATCCAGGGCCTCGGCCTTGCTGGTGTTGAGGTCGACCGTCGCATGCTCGCCGAGCTCGCCGTCAACGACATCAACGCGTTCAACGCGCTGGTGCAGGTTGCCAAGGATGCTCTGCCGGCAGACGTCAACGCCCCCAAGGCCTGACATACGGTGACTTTTCAGTCCGAGCGCCCGTCCATGCTCGCCAATCCTCACGCTGAACGCGTGAAGAAAGTGGCAGCGTTGGCCGGGCGCTCGGCACGTCGTAAGACGAATCTTCTGCTTGTTGAAGGGCCACAAGCAGTCCGCGAACTTCTGGCTTTTAGTGGCCAGCATGTTCGCGATGTGTACTTCACTGACGGTGCAGCGAGTCTGCATCCTGACGTGCACGCCCTGGCTTCTTCCGTGACCCGCTGGTGCCATATGATGACCGATGAGGTCGCTTCTGCGATGAGCTCTGATGCTCAGGGCATTATTGCCGTTGCAACACGTGACGCAGTGGTGTCCACGTTGCGCGATACTGCGCCTCGGCAGACATATGTTGTGCTCGCCCAGGGGCGCGATCCGGGCAACGTTGGTACCATCATCCGCACCGCTGATGCGATGGGATGCGCCGGTGTCATCGTCGTTGCGGGCACCGTCAATGTTGCCAGCCCGAAGGTCATCCGTTCCTCCGCAGGCAGTGTCTTCCACCTTCCGCTCATTGGTGTTCCGTCGTTCGACGAGGCCGCCCGGTTGCTCAAAACGCGCGGTGCGCGCCTGCTGGGAACCAGCGGCGGAGTGGGCACCGAAGACCTTGGGCAGCTGATGACTCAGGCAATCGCTGGGGGAGCGGGTCCTCTTGCCTCATCTCATGCGTGGGTCTTCGGCAATGAAGCGAAGGGCATGAGCCAGGCTGAACTCGATGCGTGTGACACTCTTGTCCGCATCGACATGACCGGTCAGGCCGAGTCCCTGAACGTGGCCTCTGCAGCCTCAATGTGTCTTTTTGCTTCTCAATGCGCGCGCTTGTCCAATGAAGCGCTGAAATAGTGTGCGCGGCCTCGTGAGTCAATGAGTGAATCAGGCGCCAGCTGTCCTTTTGTCGCCACGAACCAACTAGGCTTGAACCATGACGTTGGTAAGTGAATGCTCGGAATCTGAACTCATTCGTCGCTATCAGGAAGTTCTTCCCGTTGGTGAACGCACCATGATCGGAATCGGCGACGACTGTGCACAGATTGCAACCCCTGAAGGATCGTTCGTCGTATCGACGGATGTCATCGTCGAAGACCAGCACTTCCACAGGTATTGGTCCGACGCTTACCAGATTGGTGCTCGCATTACCGCGCAGAATCTTGCAGATATTGCCGGTATGGGTGGGTACACGTCATCGATCGTTATCTCTGTTGTGCTCACTCCTGACACCGAAGTCGAATGGCTGATCGACGTGGTTCGAGGTATCGGCGATCGTGCTCGCGAAGTCGGTGCCGGCGTCGTCGGCGGTGATATGTCGGCGGGAGAAAAGATGGTGCTGTCGATGACCGTCATGGGCTGGTGCGAAGGCGATCCCGTGGTGCGTTCGGGAGCGAAACCTGGTGATGTGATCGCGGTGAGTGGTCGAGTTGGCTTCTCGCACGCCGGCTTGGATCTGTTGCTGGGCGAGCACATTGACCCTGCAATTCGTGACGACGAGTCAATGGGGATTATGGCTGAAGCCCTCAACATGTATCGCGCTCCCGAGCCACCGTTGGAGACCGGGCCAGCTGCTGCGCGCGCCGGTGCCCACGCAAT
Organism: Pauljensenia sp. UMB0895; assembly: GCF_030218905.1. NCBI lineage: Bacteria > Bacillati > Actinomycetota > Actinomycetes > Actinomycetales > Actinomycetaceae > Pauljensenia > Pauljensenia sp. UMB0895. The sequence goes on from NZ_JASOQR010000013.1 coordinate 160,165, forward strand.
GATGGACCTATCTGATGGCATTGCTATGGATGGCACACGTATGGCGAAAGCGTCTGGTGTGATCATTGACCTCGACCCGACTGCGTTGGAACGCGAAGCAGATCCGTTGCGTCAGCTCGCCGAGATCTGCGGTGTGAACCCGGTGGAATGGGTCGTCTTCGGCGGTGAAGACCACGGCATGATCGCTGCCTTTGGGCCAGATGCGACCATTCCCGAAGGATTCCGCATTGTGGGACACGTCCGCGAGGTCGGTGAAGGGGAAAACGCGAATATGTTCCTGAACGGCCGCCCCTTGCGTGGGAAGTGGGATCACTTCAAGAATGAGTAAGAGGCGCTCGAGGTGAAAAAGTCTGGCTCGCAAGGGCATCCTTGCGAGCCAGACTCATAAAGTGTGGTGACCTTTTAAAGGTCATCCAACAGGTGTGCGGCTATCAGATAGCGCGCTGAACCTTGTCGGATTTCAGGCACTTGGTGCACACGTTCAGGCGCTTCGGGGTGCCCTCAACAAGGGCGCGAACGCGCTGAATGTTCGGATTCCAGCGGCGGTTGGTGCGAACGTGAGAGTGTGACACGCTCTTGCCGAAGCCGGGTCCCTTACCGCACACGTCACAAACGGCAGCCACGATGATCTCCTCGGTTGTCAAAATAGGTTATTCCCGTTTTCACAGGACAGTATTGAGCGGTGTAGTCCACCGCAGGCAACTATGAAAGATTAACGGATTAACGCCTTCAACTCCAAGTTTTGCGCCCTTTGTGGGCTGTCAGGTAGCCCACATTCGTTGATAGAGCGCGGATTGTGTGCGGCTCGCGGCAGGGCCGCGTAGCGGCTTGAAGGCTAGAGCGGGGCGTGCAGCATCCTAGTATTGCAGTGTGGTTTCTACGACGGTGATGCAAGCGACGGCTCAGTAGGTGGCGAGCTGTGCGGTCTGGGTATCCGTCCGTGCATTCCTCGTCCATGGCAAGGCCCTGCCTGCAGTTCCGGTCGTGTGAGGCGACATTGTGGGCTCTGTGGGAAGGGGACTGTCGCCTCGTATAACTTGGGGGAGCTAGGCATTCAAAAACTAGTGTGAGCCGTGGAGTACGAAGCGATAAAAATGCAACGATTGTCGGGCTTAGATGTGTCTGGCACGCCGAACGCTGATCCCTGAACGATAATGAACGCAAAGCTAAACGGATGGAGCAAGAGTGGAACTGAATGCTGGGACTGTCGCCTCCCTGTTGCGGGTGGCAGCACATGAATCTGCCACGCTTGCTCAGTTCCTGAACGACCTCGACGGGTGGGACGGCTCAGACTGCGATACCGGCACGAACGCTGCACATACGCTGGCCTCCATGGCAAGCGCCGTCGAACGTCTAGATCCGGTCTCGTCGTTTGCTTCCGGGCTTGAAGCCGCTGTTGACGCTGGCATCATCCTTGCCCAAGGGCATATTGGCGTCATCATTACTGCTGTTCTTTCCGCATGGTCACAAGCCCTCAATGGTCCAGGTCAGATCACGCCGATTCAGCTTCGTCGCATGCTGTGTACACCACATGCGATCCAATCCGATTCCCATGTCACTGACGTTTTGCGTCGAACCCACCTGTCGAATGCGATCGTGATGGTCTTGGATACAGCCAGAACCGCCGCCACTGATTTGGGCGACACGATTGAAACAAACGAATACCTGGTCTCGTGGTACTCACTCGCAGCTCAAGAAGGCCTGATTGGCGCCACGAATGAGAGAACAGGGCGTATCGACGCAGGCGCATCCGTCCTGACCATCCTCTTCGCCTGCTTTGACTCGGTTGTTTCAGGACAAACATCAGTACTCGAGTCGCTCGCTCATATGCTCAGCGAATTAGCGGAAAACAACGGTGATATCCCCAGTCAGAACATTCCCGCCCCGAACCGCGCATTCAGTGTCGATATCGTCTGGCAAGCGACTGCAACAGACGCAGACCACTTTTTCACTTCCATTGAACTCATGGGAGCACGCCTTTCCTGCGTTGGAACGCTTGATCCATTCGGCGTAGGAATGTGGCGCCTACACATCGATACGTCCGCCCCTCTTTCAGTACGCCCCAAGACTGGATGCCTTATCAGATTCCAAGTCGCTGACGCGCGTCCAGATGAGATGCTCGGCGTCGACGAGCTCGCCGAAGAAGGCATTACCCACCGCGGTGTTCGCCTTCTCGAACGGCGCCCCATGCGACGAGTCGAACGCGCCCGAGTCCTTGTATGCACCCGAGCTCCCGGATTGATTGAAGATGCCGCCAGAACAGGTGCAATCGTTCTATACAATCCCAGCGCCCAAGACGGGGCGGGAATCATGGAAATTGCCACGTCCTCATCGACGGGCGTCAGTCTGTTCGTGCCGTGTGACGATGAGTCTTCAACACTCGGCACTATGCTTGCCTCTCGTCTGAACGCGACCCAATCCCCGTTTGACCCCAAGCCTGCAGGCGCCACCTCGTCAAACGACGCCATCATTGTGGTGGCGCAGTCGAACGACGAACTGTCAGCGTTCAACGTCGCGCAAACATGCGCCGGCTACTTCGTCCCGCAACCCGGCGGGCACAAAGTGGGGCCAACAATGGAACGCCTACTCACCCAAGGGGCGACGCAAGCGCTTGAAAACCAGGTGACCTATTCGCTCGACTCAGACGATGACCTTGCTATTTCGCAGGTGGTCGCCGACATCGCACGCAGGAACCCCACGCAGTTCCGCCTGCTCCTGTCCGCACACGACGGTCCGGATTTGGTTGGACTTCTCCGGCAATTGGTGATGCACGCTGACTGTCTCCTCGATGACATTGATGTGATCGATGGGGGACAAGCGGGTCGAAGCCTCATAGCGGGCATGTGGGCATGAGCGAACTCGATACCCCCCTTTCTCTTCGCCTCCCTGCGTCAACCGCGCGCAAACTCGCAAAAGCAGGGTTTGAAACCGTTGAAGACCTGCTTCTTTGTGCGCCTCGTCGCTACTACCACTGGGGCGCACTGACCCCGATGTCGATGCTGCACGAAGGCGAAGATGTCACGATCCTCGCTCAAGTTGCACGAGCACACCTCGTTGCAAACCGAAGCCGTCAGGGCGTTCGCCTCGAAGTACAACTGACCGACGGCATCACCACGATGAACGCGACCTTCTTCGCGCACAATGAATACAAACTCGCCGTCCACCAGCGCCTCTTGAAACCCGGAGCCTCGTTTCTTTTCGCCGGAAAAGTCGGATCCTACCGCGGTACCCTTTCACTGGTACATCCCAGCTTCGAAGGAATGGATGACGCCAGCGACTCAGCAGAAGAACGCTCCCAACGGCCCATCCCGATCTACCCGACAAGCGGGGGGATCACCAGCTGGATCATGGCACGTAGTATCACCATGATTCTCGATTCTCTGGACGATGAATCGATCGACGACGTGATCCCGGCCGACATCCGAGAACAACGAAAACTGCCCAATCGTGCCACGGCTTTGAGGATGCTCCACCAGCCATCTACCGACGACGACTACAAACAGGCGAAAACCACATTCGCGTTCGAGGAAGCTTTCACCCTTCAGTGCATCCTGGCCGGACGACGCTACGGGGAACGCTCTTTAACTGCGCCTGCGTGTCCGCTCACCTCATCGCACGCAGTCAGTGAATTCATTGCATCGCTTCCCTTCACTCTGACCGACGCCCAATCACGCGCGCTCAAAGAAATCGACGCCGACATGGGCCAGGCCGCCCCCATGCAACGACTCCTTCAAGGGGATGTGGGTTCAGGGAAGACCGTTGTTGCGCTCGCAGCATTGATTGCGGCGGTTGACGCTGGACACCAGGGTGCCCTGGTGGCGCCGACTGAAGTGTTGGCCAGCCAGCATCTTGAGTCGATGCGCGCGTTAGTACAGGGTGTCATGGTCGATGGGAAACCAGTTGATATTCGTCTGCTGACCGGTTCGACACCGCCTGCCGCGCGTCGCGAAATAAGCGCGCTCATTGAATCGGGGGAGCCACTGATCGTGGTGGGGACTCACGCTTTGTTCTCTGACAGTGTTGCTTTCAAAGATCTCGGCGTTGTGATTGTGGATGAACAGCATCGTTTCGGCGTTGAACAGCGCGACACATTGCGCACCAGCGGTGATGGGCATAGCGCACACCAGCTGGTGATGACGGCGACTCCGATTCCTCGTACGGTCGCGATGACGGTGTTCGGTGATCTGGAAGAGACGCGCATGGCGGGGATGCCTGCTGGTCGTATGCCGGTGCAGACGTTCCTTGTTGATAGCGCGAATTCGGTGTGGATGGAGCGCTTGTGGACTCGAGCGCACGAAGAGATTGAGCGCGGTGGGCGTGTCTACGTTGTCTGTCCGCGTATCGACGAAACGGATGAGGTCACCGACGTTGAAGGAGAGGGAGCGAATCGCCCCCCGCTTGCGTCGGTCGAAAAGGTCAGTCAAACCCTGCGCCGTCTTCCTGCTCTTAGAGCGCACCGGATTGAAACGTTGACGGGCCGCACTCCGACAGCGGAAAAAACACAGATCATGGAGCGTTTCGCATCCGGAGAATCGCCGATTTTGGTTTCTACGACCGTCATCGAAGTGGGCGTGGACGTCAAGAGTGCGACGATGATGGTGATCGTTGACGCCCAGCAGTTCGGCTTGGCGCAGTTGCATCAGTTACGAGGCCGCGTCGGCCGTTCGTCGATGCCATCTGTGACGATGGCGGTTCATCGTAGCGATTTGAATCCGGACTCGATGGCGCGTCTTGAAGCATTTGCATCAACGACGGACGGTTTTGAGCTCGCAGAAAAAGATGTTCAGCTCCGTCGTGAGGGAGATGTGTTGGGAGCTGGGCAGTCCGGTCGCAGTTCGCACCTGCGTTTCCTTTCTGTTCGACGTGACGAACGGATTATTTCTCACGCTCGCAGCGATGCGTTGCGGATTATCGAAGAGGATCCGAAGCTGATGAATCATCCGGAGTTAGCATGTGCTTTGAGGCGCTTGTCGGCTGATTCTCTTGCTTGGATTTCGATGAGCTAAAGGGTACTACCGTGGTGATCCCTGCAATCTGGGCATTGTGCTTCGCCCGTTAGACTATGGGGCATGACTCGAATCGTTGCAGGCTCAGCCAAAGGTCGCGTGCTGAAAGTTCCCGCGAAGGGGACGCGTCCAACATCGGAACGCGTCCGCGAGGCGCTGTTTTCTCGCCTGGAACATATGAACGTGGTTGAAAACTGTCTGGTTCTTGACCTTTATGCCGGTTCGGGAGCATTGGGGTTAGAAGCCGCGTCACGAGGTGCCTCGCGCGTGGACTTGGTTGAAAAATCGGCACCGACAGCGCGAATCATTGCTCACAACATCCGCGCAACCGGTCTGAAAGCGCGGGTTCATACTGCCTCGGCGACCACTTTCTTGAGGGCGCGTGATTTTGAGACGCTCAGTGGAGAGTTTGATCTTGTGTTGCTTGATCCTCCCTATGACGTGAGCGAAGAAGATGTGGCGGAGGTGCTCTCACTTCTTGGACCGTGGATCACCCCGGATGCGCTTGTCGTTGTTGAGCGTTCCAGCAGGTCACCGGAGCCTTTGTGGCCGGATTTCCTTGTGAAGGAAGATCAGCGGACGTGGGGTGAGACCGTCGCATGGTTTGCCGGTCCGCCCGTGAAAGCCGAAGAAGAGAGCGACTGAGATCTCGGATCAATTCATTGAGCATCATCGGTAATCCCACCGAGCAACGCTTGGGGGATACTATCGACTTCAATATCCTCGAGCTACTAGAACAGGACGACAATGCGAGTTCTTTTTGCGGGATCATTTGATCCCATCACCATCGGCCACGCCGATATCATCACCCGCGCTGCCTCCTTCGCCGACGAACTGGTTGTTGCTGTGGGCATAAACCCTAAGAAGAAATACATGTTCGATCAGGACAAGCGTGTCGACATGGTGAACGCTGTCGTGGCTCAACTGGGGAACGTGCGCACCGTGAAAATGGAAGGGACGCTGATCGACTGCGCGAAGTCGAACGATGTTTCTTTCATTGTTAAGGGCGTTCGTAGCCAAAGCGATGTTGATACCGAGCTTGCCCAGGCCGCGGTGAATCGTGACCTTGGAGGGGTGGAAACTCTGTTTATTCCCTCCCTCCCAGAGCTTTCGCTGGTGTCCTCATCGATGGTTCGTGAGCTTGTCCACCTGGGATTAAGCGTTTCTCGGTATGTTCCGAACGAAATTGAGCCGTTCGTAGCGCAAAATAGAGCAAAGAAAGGTCACTGAGACCGCTTCAACGATCTGGAGGACACAATGTCGGATCCCGTAACGCCTGAACCCAGCGAAAACGAGACGTGGGATGAGAACACGGTTTACGGACCGTCGACCGTCATTGCTGCTCTCGATCAGATTGAGGCCCTCGTCGAAGATGCCCGCGCTGTTCCGCTTTCGGCAATGATCATGCTGAACCGCGCGGAGATCCTGGATCTTCTGGACCAAGCACGTGAAGCGTTGCCGGAAGATCTGGTTGCTGCCGACGCTGTTGTTGCTGATGCCGATGCCGTTTTAGGGCGCGCAGACACCGCTGCCGAAACGACTATTGCTGAAGCTAATTCTCGTGCTCAGTCAACTCTGGACGAAGCCGAAGAAAAGGCGAAGCACATCGTCGATTCTGCGAACGAACAGGCTGAACGCACGGTTGCTCGTGCGAACGAAGAAGCTGAGGCTTCCGTGAATCAGGCTCGCTCTGAAGCTGAAGCGATCCTGGTCGATGCTAACGAGCAAGCGAAGCGTCTGGTTTCCAGCGAGAACATTACTCGTATGGCCGAAGATCGTGGTCGTGAGATTGTTGGTCAGGCTCGTCAGCAGGAAGAAGAACTGCGTCTGGGCGCTGACGACTATGTTGCGAAGTCGCTGGCTGAGCTGTCGGGTATGTTGGCGGATCTGCAGCGTCGCACCGAGGCCGGTCGTCGTGCCATCGCAGAGCGCCAGGGCATCGACGTGACTGACATTGACCTCGACAATGAGTGACTCTCCTCTTGTCATCTCGTTGGTGACACTGTCGCGTCAGATTGGTTCTTTCCGCCACGAGGATCTGCATTGGGTTGCGCCCGATGATTTGGGGACTCCGTCAATGGGGGTTGAGCCGGGCACTCCTTTAGATTTTGGGGTTGATCTGACCAGCGTTGATGATGGCGTATTGGTTCGCTTGACCACCAGTGTTGACCTAGTGGGCGACTGCGTGCGCTGTCTGGATCCGGTCAGTGTTCACCATGATATTGATACGTCGGATGTCTTCTTTGAAACGGCTCCCGTGGCTACAGATGAGGACGACGAAGCCGATGACGTTCGCTTGATTGGTCAGCGTGACACGATCGATCTGGAGCCGATGATTCGCGATTCGATCGTGACGCTGGTGGATGATCGTCCACTGTGTCGGCCTGATTGTGGAGGCTTGTGTGACGTGTGCGGGCAGAAGTGGGATGAGCTCCCTGAAGATCATGAGCACTTCCAGGTGGATCCGCGTTTGGCTTCTCTTGCTTCTCTTTTGGATCAGGCCAAAGACAACTAGGACTACTATCGGTGCCCAAGCACGCTAGGGCGGCTCCTCACCGCACAATTGTATGAACAGAAGTTGAAGACGGACGTATGTCGCATAAGAAGAAACTCCCAGTTCCCGCCAATACGGACTACGACCAGCTCATGGAACGTTGGGGATCGAGTGTCGATCCTGAACTTCTGCTACTTGCCCTGACTCACCGTTCATATGCGAACGAAGCCGGGGGGTTGCCGAATAATGAACGCCTCGAGTTCTTAGGGGACGCGGTTCTGTCAGTAACGACCGCGGATCGTTTGTTCCACGACTACCCGGATGTCACGGAGTCGTCTTTGTCGCAGATGCGCGCTTCAACGGTTTCGCAAACTCCGCTGGCGCAGGCTGCTCGTCGTATTGGGCTTGGGGATTTTATTTTCCTCGGTAGGGGAGAGGCCGCTTCTGGTGGCAGTGACAAGGATTCGATCCTTTCCGACACATTCGAGGCGCTGATCGGGGCGACGTATCTGACGCACGGTATGGAGCACACGCGAGCCGTTGTGCTGGCCAATCTTGAGTTCCTTTTGAGCCAGGCCGAGGTACGAGGCTCTCATCATGACTGGAAAACCTTGCTTGTCGAATATGCGAAGGCGCATAACCTTGGTGAAATTCGCTATGAGGTTGAAGGTTCGGGCCCGGATCATAACCGTTCTTTCACTGCGACCGTCTTCGCGTCGAATGTTGAAGAACCTTTGGCTGTTGCCAGCGCATCGTCGAAGAAGCACTCCGAGAGCGCGGTTGCGCAACAGGCTATGGAGCTTCTTTACTCTCGCCTTGGTGACTAAGAAGCGACCAAAGGACGAAGAATCATCGCAATTTAACCGGTTCTTTGCGGCGTCTTGCCCGACCGTTTGATATAGGACCTAGGGCTTGTCTAGGATATGACTGTGACTGAAAACCCCAAGAATGCCAAGACTACTCGCGTCATGATCATCGATGATCATGAGATCGTTCGACGCGGTATTGCTGAGATTATTGATCGCGATGATGCCCTTGAGGTCGTTGCTGAAGCAGGTAGCGTCGCTGACGCCGTGCGTCGCGCAGATCTGGTTCGCCCAGACGTTGTTCTGGTTGACCTTCAGCTTCCCGATGGTACGGGTATCGATATTCTGAAGCAGCTTGCGGTTTCGCATCCGGAGATCCTGCCGATCGTGCTTACCTCGTTCGACGATGATGAGGCTTTGGCTGAATCTCTTGAAGCTGGTGCGCACGCTTACGTGTTGAAGACCGTGCGCGGTGCAGAAATCACGGACGTGATTAAGGCTGTTGCTGCTGGTCGTATTCTGCTGGACGAGCGCACGATCACGCGTCGTCGCGCTGATCATGATGATCCGACTGCTGACCTGACTCCGTCAGAGCGCAAGGTTTTGGAACTGATTGGTGATGGTCTGTCGAACCGCGAGATCGGTGAGAAGCTGGGCGTTGCAGAAAAGACCGTGAAGAACCACATCACGTCGCTTCTGTCGAAGATGGGCTTGCAACGTCGCACTCAGGTGGCAGCGTGGGTCGCTGGCCAGCGTGCGGCCGCGTGGAGGAACTAAAGCTTCGTTCTTTCTTACTGGTTACGAGGCCGGGGCGCAGTTCGTACGAACTGCGCCCCGGACCTGCATGAAGGTGGAACTTAGGCTAGCGGAGCGCGGAAGGTGATCCTGGCGCCGAGGCCTCCGATTCCGATTCCCTGTTCGAAGTTTCCACCACGGATTCGGGCGCGCTCGGACATGTTGGACAGGCCAGAGTTTCTGGTGTGGTTCGGGTCGATGCCTCGTCCGTCGTCGGCGATTGAAACGGTGACGTGCCCGTTTTCTCCCGTTCCCATGATGTCAACGGTCACCGAGCCCGCGGTGGCATGTGCATGGCGTGCGATATTGGATAGGCCTTCGCGCACGATGGCGACAATGTCATCTCCCAAGTCGGGGTCGATGCGATTGTCGATGGTTTCGATCATCAGCTGTTCGTCGTCTGCGACTTCGTTAATCGCGTGACCATCCAATGTGATCAACAGGGACGGGGCAAAACCAAGGAAGGAACGTGTCAGTGATGCTTCGCGTCGAATACGTTCCACCAGTGCCACTGATTTGTCGGGTTCACGTAGGTTGTGGACGATTGCTCGGATTTGGCGCACAGCCTCGTCGATGGAGGCCAGAGCACGGTCCAGTGTGGCAGTGATGGCCTCAGGATTCGGGTGTCCGCTTTCTACTTCCACCTTGGCGGCATCCAGTTGCATGCCGGTGGCGAACAGCTGTTGGATCGCGAAATCGTGCAGGTCGCGTCCGATACGATCTCGCTCGTCGAGCAGTGTGGCCACGTCTTCAGCGTGCTTGGCGGAGGCGAGCTCCAGTGCCAAGGCAGCTTGAGATGCGAGTGATTCAGCCAAAGACAATTCGGATAGATCAAATTCTGGCTGTCCGATGCGACGAAGCAGGATCAGAATGCCAGCGGAGTTACCTCGCGAACGGAGGGGCGCGTAGAGCGCCGGTCCGAAGGCCGCAAGCTGAGGAAGACGCATGGTTTGTGCCCGCGCCATGGAGTCGACGATCATGCCCGTTCCTTCGTGGAGCACGCTCATCGCGCGACCCTCGGGCGGGAAGACAACGCCGAGAAGAGTATCAGCCAGGTAGCCGTCAATGATTTCGGCAGCCCAGGTGTCACCAACGGAAGGCAGAACGATGATTGCCGTATCTGCACGTGAAACCTCTCGCACGGTCTGTGCGATCAGTTCAAGGGCTTCTTCTTCGTCGGTGCCTTCAAGCATCGTGGTTGTCAGCTGCTGGGAAGCGGAAATCCAGCGTTCCGTTCGACGCGAGTCCGCGTACAGGTGAGCGTTTTCCACTGCGACGCCCGCAGCGGGAGCAAGCATTGACAAAACATCGGCGTCAGAGGCTGTGAATCCGCCGTTCTTATCGGTCAGGAAGAGACGTCCATACACCTGCTCGTTGATCAGCACGGATACGCCCAGGAAACTGGTGATTGATGCCGGAGGAATGTCCTCGCATTCGCTCATGTCGTTGATCAGTAGGTGACCGGTAGCGGGGATCTGGCTGATCAGTTCTTCTGGCATTGAAGGCGAATGTGGCAGTGCTTCGCTGGTGTGTTCGATCAGCTGGGATGCTTCGCCCCATGTGTCAAGGACGATCAGGGCGCCGTATGGTGCGTGGGTGAGCTTGCATGCTTGGTCGACGAAGCTGGTCAGGGCCTTGCGCAGGTCGAGTGTGCTGGTGAGGTCAAGGGCGGCCTTCACCAGGGCATGTTCTGAACCCCATGGCATTAGTTTTCCTCTTCCTGGCCGACGGCCCAACGGTAGGCCTGAGATGTTTCAAGAAGGTCGGCGTGTGTGCCTCGTGCAATCAATTCTGCTTGGGTTCCTTCGCCGCCTGATCGTCCGAAGAACAGGATCTCGTCGGCGTTTTCGAGGGCGCTCAGGCGATGCGAGATGAGCAGGATGCCGCGCGTCGGATCCGAGAGTAGGTCGGAAATGAGCGCGTCAGCTGTCGACGCATCCAAGTGCTCGCCGGCCTCGTCAAGGAGTAGCAGGGGAGCGGGTGAAGCGAGGCCTCGTGCGATGAGCAGACGTCGACGTTCACCGCCGGACACTGTCGTGCCATCTGAACCGATCATGGTGTGGATCCCATCGGGCAGTGCTGCAAGCCAGCTGGCCAATCCAACGCGTTCAAGTAGAGCGATTGCACTGTCTTCGCTGAGCTCACCGTTGGCGACTCGCAGGTTTTCTAAGACGGATGCGGCGAAGATATGCGCGTCTTCGGTCGTGACATTGACGATCTTGGTGAGTTGTACGCGGTCGGCTTCCCACGCGTCCACGCCGTTCACCTGCGCAGATCCAGCCTTCGGCGGAATCATGCCAGACAAAGTCAGCGCGAGCGTCGTCTTACCGATACCCGACTCGCCCACGATCGCGATGGACTTGCCCGGGTGCAATTCCAGATCGATCGAATCGACGAGGCTGGGGCCGCTTGGCCATCCGATCGTCAGGTTCGTGGCGGTAAGTGACGGAACGTCAGTGTGCGGAACGGGGTGGGTAGCGACTTTGATGGATTCGCCGAGCATCTCGTCAATACGGACTGCCGCGGTCGCTGACTTGACCAGTTGAACGCCTGCAGGGGCTAGTTCAGCGGTTCCTTCAAACGAGGACAGGGGAGTGAGAACAAGGACTGCGAGAAGCAGGCCGGTAATCATGCCACCTGTTGTTTGAGGAATGCCGATCAGCAGTGCGGCAACAACGGCTGCTCCCATTGCTGCTCGGTCAATCCCGGAAGCGAGAGCAGCCATCCGCGCACTACGGTGTGAGGCTTCAACGAGCTTTTCTTCGGTCTCATCAATCGATGCTCTAAACGCCTCAAGTTCGCCGGACACCTGGAGTTCAGAGGTTCCCTCCATGACGGTCAGGATCTGCGTCGACAGGGCGGTGCGTGCGCGAAGCGTATCAATTTGAGCGATTCGTGCAGCGTGCATCGACAGTAGGGGGGCTCCGACCCCCGATACTAAAAGACAGAGCGCAACCAATAGCGCAGCGGGAACGGAAATGAGTCCAAGACCAATGACCGTACAGATTCCAACGATTACTGCCACGCAGGTGGGGAGCAGGGTCTTGACAACCAGATCGCCCAAATCATCCACGTCTGCGCCCGTACGAGCAAGCAGATCACCGCGCTTCATCGCGGTCAAGCGGTCGATGGGATTGTGTGCGAGGTGCTGATAGAGGTTCTGGCGCAGGGTGTCCATGCCACGCAAAGCAACGCGGTGGCTGGCCAAACGGCCCGCATATCTCAGGAGTGCGCGCGATACGCCGAATGTGCGTACGCCAACGGCAGCGACGGTCAGGAACAAAACCGGTGGGTGCTCTGATGCCCTAGCGATCAGCCAGGCAGCAGTCGCACCAAGGGCAATGGCAGCACCAAGAGCACCGGAGGCAAGCAGAACAGAGAAGACGAATGCTTTGATATCGACCTCGATGAGGGGGAAGACTCGTTTCAGAGCACGCTTTTCTTCGCGAGTAATGAACAGCATCAGTTCACCGCCTTTCCGGGTCGGTATCGGTCGCACTGACCGTCAAGATTCCTGGCAGATCAACATCGACGCTGGTCTGTGCCCAGTCATTGACCCCAAGTTGCGGATACTCTTCGATGTCTTGGATGGTAGCGGGTGCACTTTCAATCAAGATGACCAGATCGGCAATCGTCTTTAGCGCCTGGCGGTGTGCGATAACCAGAACCGTTTTCCCCTGTGCTTTAAGAGCTCGAATAGCCCGCGTGATCTCTTCTTCGCTGACAGCATCAAGATGCGCTGTCGGCTCGTCGAGGATCACCAGCGGTGAGTCATTCACCAGTGCGCGCGTCAGTGCAAGACGCTGACGCTGTCCAACTGACAAGCCAATGCCACCCACGCCAACCTTTGAATCCCACCCATCGGGCATCGCTTCAACAACGGTGTGGAAACCTGTTGCCTGCGCGGCTTCGACGAGGCTGCTTGTCACGGTTTTCAGCGCCATATTTTCAAGGAGCGTGCCGGGAAGGATCGTCGGAGCCTGAGGAACCCACGTGATTTGCGTCCACCATGAGTGTGCATCGCAGTCGCTGACGTCGCAGGGTGGCGTAGCCCCGTCAAGAGGAGCAAGGACAACGCGCCCCTTTGTCGGAGTCAGCAGGTTCAGAATCGTCAGAACAGTTGTTGACTTACCGGCCCCTGACGCACCTTCAAGAACGGTCAACTGTCCCGGCTGAATCGAAGCTGAAAGATTGTGAGGAGCCCACGTACCGCGAGCCGCCACGCTCAGATTTTCCAGCTCAATCGTGCATGATGAAATTGGGGGAGCTTGGCGCAAAGAAACAGGTGAAGTGCTGTCCCCATCCGCCCCTGAACTGGGGAAAGAAGTTGAAGTGGTGAGCGTGGCCTCGTTACTGGGGGAAGAAACGAGGGGTGAAACGATACGCGAAGCCTGCGGGCGCTCGGTCTCGATGATCTCGAAGGCGCTTTGTGCGGCGGTCACACCGTTCGCGGAAGCGTGGAATTGCGCGCCAACCTGACGAAGCGGTTCGAAGACTTCGGGGGCCAACATGATGACGGCGAGGCCGGTAAAGAGGGTGACGTTGCCGGCGACAAGGCGCATACCGACCTCGACGGCAACAAGAGCAACCGACAGGGTGGAAAGGAATTCAAGGGCTGCACCCGACAGGAACGCGACGCGCAGGGTTGCCATTGTGGTGCGCGTGTTTTCTTTGCCCAGGGCTTCAAGGTGTCCGCGAGGCCCATTCTCGCGACCCAGACTGCGCAGGGTAGGCAAGCCCGCCATGAGGTCAAGAAGCTGCGAGCCCAGACGCTCCATCGCGACTAGCTTCGCCTTCGACGAATCCTGAGTAAAACGACCGATCAACGCCATGAAAATTGGAATCAACGGAATGACGAAGAGCGCGATGACGCCCGACCATGCGTCCAAATAGAGCATGACAGCCAAAGCCAAAGGAGTTGCTGTCATCGTCAGGACAAGCTGAGGAAGGAACTTTACGAAGTACGGGCCCAGATCATCTAAGCCACGCGTCAAAAGCGTTGTCGTGTCGGCGCCGTGAACTGCGCGCCAGCGGGGACCGAGTTCTTCGGTCGCACGCAAAACCTCGCAGCGAAGATCTCGGATGGCACTGTCTGCAGCGCGCTGACCGAGTGAATCGCGCACCCCAACAAGCAACCCGCGAATAATGATCACGATCACCAGCGCAACAATGAAACCTGCAACGTCACCAAGACGAGCGTTGCCGGTGATCACAGGGGAGAGCGCTGCCGAGATCAGTAGGGACTGAGTGATGACGACGATAGCAATCAGCGTGCCGATGAGCCCCGTAATAATGATGGGCATTCGTGCAGAACGCGCGTATTTCAAAAGCCGTGGATCGAAAGGTCGCATTGAACTATTTTGCCGTAATTTCTAGGGGAAGCGGTAACTGAAAAACAGTGCGGACACGGCTGGAACGCGGGGTGAATCGAGGTGCGAAAGACCGGTATCCAGATGGTGGTGAATGTGGCACTGCAATCGTGGTGAAACACAACGGTGGCCCGGCACTGATGCACCGGGCCACCGAAGTGTTTTAAAGATCAGCCAGCAAGGAAGTTCTCACCAAGACGGATCTTGGAGGGAATCAAGCCAGGGTTCTGATCGACGTCGCCAACCGACACGCGCTTGCGGAAAGCCCAGTAGGACCATGCCGTGTAGATCAGGACGATCGGCGTGAAGATCAGAGCAACGATAGACATGACAACCAGGGTTGCCGGTGAGGACGATGCTTGGTCGATCAAAAGCGAGTACGCCGGATCGATCGAGGACTTCATGACGGCCGGAGCCATCGCCGAGAAGACCCAGGTGACGGTCGAAGCGATTGCGACAGCCATCAGGATGAAGGACAGGCCTTCGCGACGCAGTGCCTTCTGGCTGAATGCGGTCGAAGCAATGATCGCGAGTGCTGCGACGAGCAAGGGGATCCATGCCAGGACGTTAGCCGAGTAAGCGAACTGACCCCAGATCAGGAAGATTGCGGCAACGACGGTTGCTGCGATCGACAGGGGAGCTGCTAGGCCGTTTGCGCGCTCACGCACATCGCCTTCGGTCTTGAGCGCCAGGAACTGTGCACCGACTGCCATGCAGACGGCCAGGATTGCGACGCCACCGAGGATGGTGAACGGGGTGAGCAGTGAGAAGAAGCCACCGGTCAGCTGGTGCGTTGCGGTTGCAAGCGACTGAGTGACCATATCGGGTGTGACAACAGCGCCGGTCATCTCATCGACGACCTCGATCTTCATGCCCTGAACGAGGTTTGCGAATGCAACACCGAACAGAACGGGAACCAGGACAGCGGTCACGGTGTGGATGGTGTCCCACGTGCTACGCCACTTTGCCGTTGCGATCTTTGCGCGCCACTCAAGAGCGGAGATGCGCAGGATCAGGCAGAAGAGGATGAGGAACAGAGCAAGGTACATGCCCGAGAACATCGTGGCGTACCACTCTGGGAATGCTGCAAAGGTAGCGCCACCGGCGGTGAGCAGCCAGACCTCGTTGCCGTCCCAGTGGGGGCCAATGGTGCGCAGCATCTGCGTGCGTTCTTCGTCGTTCTTGCCGATAACTTTCAGCAGGATGCCAACGCCGAAGTCAAAGCCTTCGAGGAACAGGTAGCCGGTCCAAAGAACGGCGATGAGGATGAACCAGAGGATTGAAAGTGTCATTGCAGTTTCGCCGCCTCTCAGTATCCGAAGGACAGGTCGCCGGCGGGAGTGTCGGTTTCTGTCTTCTTAGCGGTGTGGATGCCCTCGCGCACGTAGCGACGCATGAGCAGGAACCAGATAACGCCCAGCAGAGCGTAGAGCAGCGTGAAGCCGATCATGGTTGCAAGAACCTGTCCGGCGGGAACTGCCGTTGAAATACCGGTGTCGGTCATCAGCATGACGGAACCGACCGGATCGCCGTTCGAAAGACCTGCGATGTTCGGGACGACAACCCACGGCTGACGACCGATTTCGGTGAAGATCCAACCGAAGGATGCTGCCAGGAACGGCAGAGTCAGGTTGATCAGTGCCATCGTCGACAGTGACTTCGAACCGGGGACGTTGCCCTTGCGGGTAGCCCAGAGGCCCCAGAGTGCGAAGAGCAGGGAGAGTATGCCAAGGCCGATCATGAGGCGGAACGACCAGAAGGTTGCCATCTGCGGGGGAACGAAGTTGTACTGAGCTGCATCGCCGTACTTGGCGGTGAAGTCAGCGTTCGAGTTCAGCAGTTCGACCATGCGCGCCTGCTCGTCAGCGACACCTGCGGAGGTTGCGCTGAAGTCATTGTGCGACATGAAGGAAGCAACGCCGGGGACCTCAATGAACTTGGTGGGTGCTTCGCCGGAGGAATCTAGTGGGCAAGAACCGAACTGGGCGACGGTGAAGGCAGCGCCATCGGTGTCGACGCAGATGCCTTCGGCGACTGCCATCTTCATCGGCTGAAGCTTGACCAGTTCCTGGCCCTGGAAGTGGCCGGTGCCCATGACGCCGAGAGCGCCGACAAGCATGGCGATCAGGCCGAAGCGTGCAACGGGATGCCAGACGTTCTTTGCCTGGCTGGTTGCTTCTTCGCTTCCTTCGCGCTGTGCGCGAACCATCCACCAGATGGAGATGCCGGCAACTAAAGAGCCTGCGGCAAGCCATGCGGTGGTGATGACGTGGGTGTATTCCCAGATGAGCGCCGGGTTTGTGAGGAGCTTGAAGAAGCTCATGGAACCGTCGAGGACTGCGCGTCCAGCTTCGGGGTCGTACTTTGCGCCGACCGGGTGCTGCATCCAGGAGTTTGCGCCGAGGATCCATGCGGCTGAAACGGCGGTGCCGATGGCGACCAGCCAGATTGTAGCCAGGTGCATGCCCTTCTTCAGACGACCGAAACCGAAGATCCAGAGGCCCAGGAAGGTGGATTCCATGAAGAATGCAAGGAGTGCTTCGACTGCGAGCGGTGCACCGAAGATGTCACCGACGTAGCGGGAGTATTCTGACCAGTTCATACCGAACTGGAATTCCTGGACGATACCGGTGGAAACGCCCAGTGCGAAAGAGATGATTAGGAGCTTGCCGAAGAAGCGGGTGGCGTGGAGCCATTCCTGCTTTCCGGTCTTGTGCCAGAACGTCTGCATAAGTGCGACAAGGAGTGCCAGTCCAATGTTCAGTGGAACCAGCACGAAGTGGTAGACGGTAGTGATACCGAACTGCCACCTGCCGAGCATGACAGAGTCGAGCGCTGCCTGCGCGAGGGTCATTGTGCTCGCCTTCCCTCAAATAGTTCGTTGATGGATGGTGCGCGTAGTGACTTTGGGCCCAACAAGCGGGACTATCGTCACGTGCTTACCTGTCAATTTAGCCCATGATTATTCTCTTTTGAGTTGATTTTTGTGAAAAAGGCCGTTATCTGACAGACCCGATACTTTCGTCATTATTTGGGCTGTTTTTTGGCTCGAAAGTCCCGTCTTGCCAGTTTTCAGATGGTGCTTCGGCAATGTTCAAGTGGGTATTTAGCTCACAGTTGGTTTTATAAATTTACGAGGACGAGACGCGTCGTATATATGCGCCGTATATAACTGTGCCCCTTTAAACGGCTCGGGTAAAAATGTGGCAAACTTGAGTGTGTATCGGACATTGCGGACACACCTTCGCAATGAGATAAACGTCGAAGACGCCTCATGCGCCGACGTTTCGACCGCGATTAGCGGTAACCGTCAGGATTTCCGTCCCTAGAGGGCGAGGCCGAGGGCTGGCCCGGTGTGGGACCGTGCCCTCACAAATGGAGAATTGTGACCACTGAGAATGCCTCTTCGGCACCTTCAGCGCCTGCAGCGTCATTGCTGTTCCAGCAGCCTGCGTTCCAGGCTCCCGTTTTTCACGCACCTGTCGAGCAACCCGCCCCGGCTCGTTCGTCGCGCTCGCAGTCTCGTTCAAACGACGAGGCCCCTGCGGAAACCCCCACGCGTGAAAAGCGTTCTCGTAAGACTCGTAAGACCGCAAAGGCTGATGCCGATACCGGTGAAGCCCAGGTTGAAGAGGCAACTGATTCTGCAGAAGCCTCTCAAGCTCCTGATACGAAACGCGCGCGTCGTCGTACCAAGTCGAATGACACGGTTCAGACAGATGCGGACAAAGGTGAAGAGGCCCAGGCAGAAGACGCTGCATCGTCGGATGCTACGCAGTTAGAAGACGATGGGGAAGAGACCTCAACGCGCCGTCGTCGCCGTCGTCGCACACGTTCCACCGCATCCGACGATGGTGACGTTAACGACCAGGTGAAGGCTCTCAAGGGGTCGACTCGTCTGGAAGCGAAGAAGCAGCGTCGCAAGGAAGGCCGTCGTGAAGGTCGCCGTCGCCACGGTATTACTGAGTCGGAGTTCCTGGCTCGTCGCGAGTCCGTGAATCGTCAGATGGTGATCCGAGATCATGATGGTCTGGATCAGATCGCGATCCTCGAAGATGATCTGCTGGTGGAGCACTACGTTGCTCGTCGCACCCAGAAGTCGATGGTCGGCAACATCTACCTCGGTCGCGTGCAGAATGTGTTGCCCTCGATGGAAGCCGCATTCGTTGATATTGGCCGTGGTCGTAACGCCGTCCTCTATGCCGGTGAAGTGAACTGGGATGCCGTTGGCCTTGAGGGCAAGCCGCGTCGCATCGAGTCTGCTCTGAAGTCGGGTGACCCGGTTTTGGTCCAAGTGACCAAGGATCCGATCGGCCATAAGGGCGCGCGTCTGACCAGTCAGATCACGCTGGCGGGACGTTACCTGGTGCTGATCCCGAACGGCTCCATGATGGGTATCTCGCGCAAGTTGCCCGATCGTGAGCGCACCCGTCTGAAGAAGATCTTGAAGCAGGTTGTTCCCACCGGTTCGGGCGTCATCGTACGTACCGCAGCTGAAGGTGCAACCGAAGAACAGATTCGTGACGATGTCGCACGCTTGAGCGCGCAGTGGGCGTCAATCGAAGAACAGCAGAAGAATACGAAGACCGCTCCGACGCTGTTGCGTGGCGAACCCGAGCTTGCTGTCCGCGTTGTCCGCGATATCTTCAACGAAGACTTCTCTAAGCTTGTGATTGAAGGAAATGAAACCTTCGAAACCGTCAAGTCTTACGTGGATGAACTTTCACCGGAACTGTCTGACCGCGTCGAAAAGTGGGTGGGCACCGATAACGTGTTTGCTGCTCACCGCATTGACGAGCAACTGTCGAAGGGTATGGACCGCAAGGTCTGGTTGCCGTCGGGAGGCACGCTCATCATTGATCGTACGGAAGCGATGACGGTCATTGACGTCAACACCGGTAAGTTCATTGGCGCCGGTGGCACGCTGGAAGAAACCGTGACGCACAACAACCTTGAGGCTGCCGAAGAGATCGTTCGTCAGCTGCGTCTACGTGATATCGGTGGCATCATCATCGTCGACTTCGTTGACATGGTGCTCGAATCCAACCGCGATCTGGTTCTCCGCCGTCTGGTCGAGTGCTTGGGTCGTGATCGCACGCGTCACCAGGTCACAGAGATTACTTCTCTCGGTTTGGTGCAGATGACGCGTAAGCGCGTGGGTGAGGGTCTCGTCGAAGCTTTCTCAACCCCGTGTGAAGCGTGTGAAGGCCGTGGCTTCATCGTTCACGAACATCCGGTTGAGCTCTCGGGCTCGCAGTACCACACAGGGTCCGCTCCGAAGTCGAATAAGCGCAAGAAGGCTGAGCGCATCGAAGACTCCGCCGAGCATGAAAAGGCCAAGCAGGCCCTGTCCGCCATCGCCGCTGCATCGCGCAAGTCTGACGAATCCGAAGCGCCTGCCTCCGCTGATTCTCCGGTCAACGAGGCCGCCTCCGCGGGTGAGAAATCTGCTCCCGAATCAAAGGGCGCTAAGGGACGCAAGCGTGTGCACGAAAAGGCCGGTTCGACCGTCGCTGACTCTGTTTCACCTGCTGTTGAAACGGGAAAAAGTGAACAGGAACAGCCTGTGAAGAAGCGTCGTCCGCGTCGCGCAGTCCGCGTGTCGTCAGAAGAAACACTCTCCTCTTCGACTGAGGCTGAAAAGAGCGAATCGAAAGCTGATGCCACCGCTCAGGTCACACCGGTTGAGTCCGGTTCCGCGGGCCAGACAGACAATAAGTCTGAAAAGACTGCGCGGCCTCGTCACCGTCGTAGGGCAGTCTTGATGGATTCTGCCCAGCCGGATGTGAGCGAGCCCGTAGCACATGCTGCGCCGGCGAACGAGCCTGAAGCTCAGAAGGCAAGCGGGTCCAAGACTCGCGCGCGATCGGCGTCGGCTCACTTAGCACCGTCCGCATCTACGCCTCGAAAGACGCGCAGGCGTGTTGTCACCACACCAAGCGTTGAACCGGAAAAGACGGCTCCCGCTCTGGTGTTGGACTTGCCCGCTAGGGTAGAGGCTCGCGCAACAGTGGTTGCACCCACGATGACAACGGATGCGTTGGCTTTACCTGAAGCCTCCACGTCTAGCGCTTCCAAGCCGAAGCGTCGTCGTCGCGTCGCCACCCAAAGCGGCGACGAGACTGCCTGATTTATCTAAACTAGGGTGACTCGGCGTGTCGCCAAAAGTTGCAGGGTGTGGAATCGCACAGCGTAAAACCCCTGTTTTTGGCTCATCCAAGTTGCCCTCAGATAGGCAAATCAGCTAAATTTGATCGTCGGCGCGACCAGCGCCAGCGGGATAAATATTGAAACGCTGTTCAAGCGAATCCCGTTCCGTATATCTAGAAGAGATGAGCTACACGTGGTCTACGCGATCGTCAAGGCCGGCGGCCGTCAGGAGAAGGTCTCCGTCGGTGACGTCGTCGTCGTCGACAAGGTTTCCGAAGAAATCGGTTCCAGCATCGAGCTTCAGCCGCTGATGCTGGTTGATGGCGATGCCATCACCGTCGATGCTGCCAAGCTTGGCAAGGTCACCGTCAAAGCAGAAATTGTGGACGCAACTAAGGGTCCGAAGATTTCCATCATCAAGTACAAGAATAAGTCGGGCTACCGTAAGCGCCAGGGACACCGTCAGAAGCTGTCGGTTGTCAAGATCACTGAGATCGCCTGACCTGAGACCGATTCGAGCAGAAAGTAGTTTCTGATGGCACATAAGAAGGGCCTTGGTTCCTCCCGTAACGGCCGCGACTCGAACGCTCAGCGACTGGGCGTTAAGCGCTACGGCGGTCAGCTTGTGAACGCAGGCGAGATTATCGTTCGCCAGCGTGGCACTCACTTCCATCCGGGCGACGGCGTTGGTCGTGGCAAGGATGACACCCTCTTCGCCCTGCGTGCAGGCGCCGTTGAATTCGGTGTGAAGCGCGACCGTAAGGTTGTCAACGTCGTTGAGCCGGTCTCTGCCTGAGACCGATCGCTTGAAGGGGGCGTCCGGCACATGCCGGGCGCCCTTTTCACATAGCTTTGATGTGCAGAGGTTTGTGCACAGATCCTCGGATCGCTTTAAGGAGACGAAATGGCAGACTTCATTGATCGCGTGACAATCCATGCTGCTGGTGGCAATGGCGGTAACGGTGTTGCCTCGATTAAGCGTGAGAAGTTCAAGCCTCTCGCTGGCCCAGATGGCGGCGACGGCGGCAATGGCGGTTCCGTCATCCTCGAAGTTGATCCGCAGGTGACGACGCTCCTGACATATCACCGTGGTCCACACCAGAAGGCGAGCAACGGTACGCCCGGCATGGGTGACTTCCGTCAGGGTAAGAACGGCGAAGACATTATTCTTCCCGTTCCCGACGGCACGGTTGTGAAGTCCCCGTCCGGTGAGTTGCTTGCTGACCTCACTGGTGCAGGCGAGCGTTTCATTGTTGCTGAAGGTGGCCGAGGTGGCCTAGGTAATGCTGCGCTTGCTTCGAAGGCGCGTAAGGCTCCTGGCTTTGCTCTGCTGGGGGAGCCCGGCGAAGAACGCGATGTTGTGCTTGAACTGAAGTCGGTCGCAGACGTTGCTTTGGTCGGTTTCCCGTCGGCTGGTAAGTCGTCGATTATCGCTGCGATGTCGTCTGCCCGCCCGAAGATTGCGGACTACCCGTTCACTACGCTGATCCCGAACCTTGGTGTTGTGCAGGCTGGCGATGAACGCTACACGATTGCTGACGTTCCCGGTCTGATTCCTGGCGCTTCTTCCGGTAAGGGCCTCGGCCTTGACTTCCTGCGCCACATTGAACGCTGTGGTGTGATTGTGCACGTGCTGGACACCGCCGCCTACGAATCCGAGCGCGAACCCCTGTCTGACCTGAAGACAATTGAAGCTGAACTGGCCGCCTATCAGGGCGATCTTGGCCAGATTGAAGGCTACGTTCCACTGATGGAACGCCCGCGTGTCATCGTCCTCAATAAGGTCGATGTGCCGGACGGTCGCGACTTGGCAGAGATTACGCGCCCCGAACTCGAGCAGTTCGGCTGGCCGATCCACGAGGTTTCTGCCGTCACGCACGAGGGCTTGAAGGAACTGTCCTTCACGCTGGCCGCCCTGGTGAAGAAGCACCGCGAATCCCTGCCTGAACGCGAAGCGCGACCGGTTATTCGTCCGAAGGCTGTCGGGTCGCGTGACACCGTCACTGTTGGACGCGTCCAGATGGATGGTGAAGAGGTCTTCCAAGTTCGTGGTGATAAGCCTGAACGCTGGGTTCGCCAGACTGACTTTGCGAATGACGAGGCGATCGGCTACTTGGCTGACCGTCTTGCTGCCGCAGGCGTTGAAGACCAGTTGATGAAGGCCGGTGCCTTCGCCGGAGATACCGTCGTCATTGGTCCGCTGGATACCGGCATTGTCTTCGATTGGGAACCGACGCTTACCACCGGTCCGGAACTGCTGGGACAGCGTGGCACTGACGTGCGTATTAACCAGTCGGCTCGCCCGACGCGTAAGCAGAAGCGCGAGATCCACCATCAGGTGATGGACGCGAAGACTGCGGCGCGTGAAGAACTATGGACCGAACGCCAGAAGGGCGTGTGGACCGACCCACATAGCGAAAACTGAACCACTTATCCCTAAGGCAAGGACTCGAAGTGACTCCTTCGTGTGACGGCCGTATCAACGATGCGAACCGTATTGTCGTCAAAATTGGATCCTCGTCGCTGAGCCGCGATGATGGTGGCCTGGATCTGAACCGTATTGATTCCGTAGCGCGCTTGGTCTCGAAGTGGAAGACGCCGGGTAAAGAGATCATTATTGTCTCTTCCGGTGCGGTTGCAGCGGGTCTGGATCCGCTGGGCTTCAATTCGCGTCCGCGCGATCTGGCAAGCGTTCAGGCTGCTGCCGCGATGGGGCAGGGGCTCCTGGTTGCTCGCTGGACGGCAGCATTTCAGGCGCACCACCTTGATGTCGCTCAGTTGCTGCTCACCACTGAAGACGTCATGCGTCGCGAACACTACACGAACGTGCGTTCTGCGCTTGATCGCCTGCTCAGCTGTGGCGTTGTTCCGATTATTAACGAGAATGATGCGGTCACTACTCGCGAGCTTCGCTTTGGCGACAATGACCGTCTGGCCTCGTATGTGGCGCAGATGGTTGCAGCCGACGCGCTGATCCTGCTGACCGATGTTGATGGGCTGTATACCGCGCCTCCCAGCCATCCGGGTTCGCAGCTCATTCGCGAGGTTCATTCGACCGACGACCTACATGCTGTCTTGGTGACGGGCTCGGGATCAAAGGTGGGCACCGGAGGCATGGTGACGAAGGTTCAGGCTGCGACGATGGCTGCGACCTCCGGCATTGGGGTGGTCTTGACTAGCGCGGATGAACTGGGGACTGCACTGTCGGGGAGCGCGACGGGTACATGGTTCGCTCCTTCATCGGTTCGTCCGGCATCGCGTCGCCTCTGGATTGCTCATGTTGCTCATTCTCGTGGCGAAATCATCGTCGACGAGGGGGCGGGTCGTGCAATCACCGCAGGCAAGAAGTCTTTGCTGGCTGCCGGCGTTGTTCGCATCATCGGACACTTTGATTTAGGCGATGTTGTAGATATTGCTGGCCCAGCTGGCCTGTTGGCGCGAGGCATCGTCTCCTACGACTCCGATGAGGTCGCACATATGGCGGGCTTGTCTGCTGAAGATCTGCGTCTTTCGGGTTGGGAGCATCCGCGCCCGATCGTGCATCGCGACGACTTGGCACCGCTGGTCTAGTACTGCTCAGCGCTCCAACCTGTGGGAAAATGGGGACATGACTGACCAGATTCCTGATATTTTAGATCTGACTACGGTTGCGCGCACGGCCTCCTTGTCGCTCGCCGTGGCGACAGCTGGTGTGAAGAATCGCGCGCTGGAAGCAATTGCGATTGCCCTTGAAGAACGGTCCCGCGAAATCTTGTCTGCGAACCAGCTGGATTTACTGCGAGGTCGCGAAAACGACATGTCCGCTGGGCTCTTGGATCGTTTGGCGTTGGACCAGTCGCGTATCGCGTCAATTGCTGATTCTGTTCGCGAGGTCGCCAGCTTGCCGGATCCGGTCGGCCAGATCCTCCGTGGAACCGTGAATGAGCTGGGTCTTCGTATCCGTCAGGTGCGCGTGCCTATGGGCGTTGTCGCAGTGATTTACGAAGCTCGTCCGAATGTGACGATTGATGCGACAGTGCTTGGCCTGAAGTCCGGTAACGCGGTTATTCTGCGCGGTGGTAGCGCGGCGTTTAACTCGAATCAGGCGATCATCACCGTGATGCGTGATGCTCTTGAAAGCGTTGATCTGCCCGCTGATTTAGTTCAGACGGTTGACCATCTGGGACGTCCTGGTGTGACGGCTTTGATGCGTGCTCGTGGTGGCATCGATGTGCTGATTCCTCGCGGTGGTGCGGGCTTGATCCAAGCTGTCGTCGAAAACTCGATTGTCCCTGTTATCGAAACAGGCACGGGTAACTGTCACGTTTACGTTGATGAGGGCGCAGACCTGGAAGCTGCTGAACGCATCATTATGAATGCGAAGACTCAGCGTGTGGGTGTCTGCAATGCAGCTGAGACTCTCCTTGTGCACGAAGCCGAAGCCGAGCGTTTCCTGCTGTCAGCGCTGACTCGTTTGGCAACAGCTGGCGTTACTCTGCACTTGGATCCTGCTTCTGCCCAGATTGCTCGTCAGACCCCGTCGATTGACTCCGATATGTGGGTTGAGGCAACCGAAGAAGACTGGGCAACCGAATACCTGTCGATGGATTTGGCTGTGCGGGTTGTCCCCTCGATTGATGAGGCCATCGCCCATATTCGTCGCTACTCAACCGGTCACACTGAAGCGATCTGCACCCGTTCCCTTCAATCCGCGAACCGTTTTCAGACTGAGATTGATTCGGCTGCCATTGCGGTTAACGCGTCGACCCGTTTCACCGACGGTGGCCAGGTTGGATTGGGCGCAGAGATCGGTATCTCGACTCAGAAGCTTCATGCTCGGGGTCCGATGGGCTTGGCTGAACTGACGACAACGCGGTGGATTATTGAAGGCGATGGGACGGTTCGTCCATGAGCGACCAGACTTGCGCGCAGGCCAGTAGCGTCGATGGTGTCGAGGCGCCCGATGATGCTCTGACCACCAGTGCAGCTAAAGAGTTTTCAGCCGGTCGGCCTCGTCGATCCATCGGGATCATGGGTGGAACTTTCGACCCCATTCACCACGGCCACCTTGTCGCGGCGTCGGAAGTGATGGAAGTCTTCCAACTTGACCAGGTTGTGTTCGTCCCCGCGGCGATGCAACCGTTCAAGGCCGGGCGCAAGGTGACCAGCGCCGAACACCGCTATCTGATGACGGTTGTTGCCACGGCATCGAACCCGCGTTTTACCGTGTCTCGTGTCGATATTGACCGTGGTGGGACAACGTACACGATCGATACGCTGACCGATCTTGCGGCGCAATACCCGGAGGATACGGACTTCTACTTCATTACGGGCGCAGATGCTCTGGAACAGATCGCCCAGTGGAAGGACGCGGATAAACTGTTCGAAATGGCGCATTTCGTCGGCGTTACTCGTCCAGGACATCAATTGGATGCGTCGGGTTTGCCTAGTAATTCGGTGTCGTTGGTGGAGGTCCCAGCAATGGCGATCTCGTCAACGGACTGCCGTAAGCGCGTTGAAGGTGGGCATCCGGTCTGGTATTTAGTGCCCGACGGTGTTGTCCAGTACATCAAGAAATACGACCTGTACACGGATCAGTGACGGGCATAGAATCCGCCGATTGTCGGCGTGAAGCATCCGCCGATTGTTGGCGTGAAGAGAGGGAAAACCACGTGAGTGAAGCGCAAAAGGATCTGCGGGACGTCATCGTAGAGGCAGCGATCGACAAGTTGGCGACGGATCCGGTGGCGGTGGACGTGGGGAATCGTCTGGCGTTGGCTGAGTCATTTCTGATTTTTTCTGCTCCTACGGATCGTCAGGTGCGCGCGATCGCTGAAGAAATCATGGATCAGACGGCGAAGCAGCTGGGTGTGAAGCCCGATCGCATCGAGGGGCGTACAGGTGGCACGTGGGTACTGATCGACTACGGTGAGCTGATCTGCCACGTTCTGACCGATGAACAGCGCGAGTTCTACGCTCTGGAAAAGCTCTGGGCAGACGGTAAGGTGACGCACCTTGCTCCCGAGGGAGAGGCCGCACGCGTTGCCGGTTTTGTTGTGGCGCCGGGCACGGTGGGTGCTGGGGTCGGTACTCCGATGTCGGCGGCTGAGGTTGTTGCGTCGATGGGTGATGCACGAGGCATGGACTTAGCGTCAGCGATTGCATCAGGCGCGATGGATTTAGCCGCCGATTCTGACGCTGAGGAAGACTGATCATGACCGAGCCTGCTACTTCTTCACCCGCTACTGTCACCGCACCTGCCAGCGACACTAACTTTGCTGTTGAGACACACGATGACGGCGCGAATCGTATTGTGTTCGTGCGTCACGGACAGACGGACTATAACGTTGAGCGGCGTTTCCAGGGCGTGATTGATCGTCCGTTGAATACTTGTGGTCGTAAGCAGGCTGAGCGCGCTGGCGAGGTTCTAGCGAAGCGTGTCCTGTCACGGAGTGCTCAGGTTGGTGTGAGTGTTGCTTCCCAGACCTCGAATAAGGTTGTGATTGTTTGTTCGCCTCTGTCGCGGGCCTCGGAAACTGCTGAGCTGCTGGCTGGAGTGTTTCGTGCCCAGGGCGGCGATGTTGAAGGACCGATCGTGGATGAGCGCCTGATTGAGCGCAACTACGGCCTGTTTGAGGGACTAACCCTGCCGGAGGCTCGCGAAAAATATCCGGATTTGGTGGATGCGTGGCGTCAGACGGGCGAGAGTGGCGAGGCGTCAATTGAGCCATCGGATGTTGTGGGGGCGCGCGTGCGGGATGCTACTTTTGAGGCGGCTCGCCAGGCTCCTTCGGATGCGACTGTCATTGTGGTTGCTCACGGTGCAGCAATTTTGCGCGGTCTGATTACCTGCATGGGCTTGAACCCGCTTGAATTTGATGCGATGCGTGGCTTGGATAATTGTCACTGGTCAGAGCTTGTTCGCGTGGGTGGGGGAGGTTCCGGTGCGTCGGGTGCTCCGTCTTTCCGTTTGGCTGCGCACAATATTGGATACCGCGAGGATCTGTTGGGCGCGTAAGCATCGCGCATCTGCTTGTCGCGTGGATCCTGTGATCGCGGCTGATGTGATGGCCTGCACGGGGTTTCGATTTTACGAACCGGCTGGCGTTCCGTTATGCTTAACGGGTCGCAAGCGCGATGAACTGAATACGGGGCTATGGCGCAGTTGGTAGCGCGCTTCCATGGCATGGAAGAGGTCAGGGGTTCGAATCCCCTTAGCTCCACCTGAGGGGGAAGTGTCGAACTCTCGCTTTCGAGCGTAGGTTCGCACTTCCCCCGCTCTGTGTCCGCTGGACAGCGCTTCTTCTAGGTCCTCGAACTCGATGGGTGCCGTGCTGTCGTGGAAGTACGAGGCGATGACGATCTGCTCGCGACCGATGAACACCTTGTCCACGAAGTACTCGAAAAGCTGGTCGCGGGTCTCGGGCGTGTCGATCGTGGCCTGGGCGAAGCGCTCGTAGAACGAGCTAATGGAAGCTTCATCCTCAAAGAGAGGGCGGTTTTGACGTTTTCTGTTTGGATGGCTTGATTGAGATCGCGTTTTTGTTCTTCCAGTGCACGCATGGCTTCGGCAGTGGTGTCATTGAAGATGCCTTGGGATATTGCTTTGACGAAGTTGGCGAGTTGGATTTCTACATCTTAGTGGCGGGTTTCTAGGGCTTTGAGGACTTCATTTCCTTGGCCGTGTCCTTTCCTGTAATGGTCTGCCATGTCTACTGCTAGTGAGGCGAGCATTTCAGGGTCGCTGAGGAAAGACTCAATAATCTCTTCGATGCGCGTTTCGATTTCTCCTTTACTTCTTCAACCAGGCCATTACCGCAGCCAAAATCGCTTCGGTGCCGGTGGGTAGCGTGGGCTGCATAACCGGCCCAAACTTGGGGTTGTGGTTGGGATACTGGGGGTCGCCCTCATTGAAGCCACCTAAACCCCAGTAAGTATAGGGAATCCCGAAGGCATCAGGGATGGTACTGAAATCTTCCGAGGCCGATACTTCGCCGCAATCACAGACGCGATCCGACCCGAAATGTGCCATAAACGCGTCAGTCACCTTCTGGGTGGTTTCGGCATCATTATTGGTCAGGGGATAGGAGTCGTAAAGCTCAAACTCGGCAGGCGCGGGGGCTCCGGCTGCTTTGCATTCAGCGTTCACCATCCGTTTTATTGCTTCCAATAGGTGTTCGCGCACCTCTATGTCGTAGGCGCGGATATTCAATAGTAAAGTGGCGCGGTCAGGAATGATATTCGACTTGGAACCGGCCTGCAGCGACCCCACGGTCACTACTGCCATCTTGAAGGGGTTGATTTCGCGGGAAACAATGGTTTGCAGCCGCATCACTATCGCAGAGGCGAGCACCACGGGATCTACTCCCATGTGGGGCATGGAGCCGTGCGAACCTTTGCCATGCACAATAATTTTCAAGGAGGCGCCGGTCGAGAGAATAGCGCCGGAATGGGTGCCGACTGAGCCGGAAGCCATGGGCCCGGCGAGCACGTGCTGTGCTAAGGCCACATCGGGGTGCGGAATTTTGTCAACCAAACCGTCTGCAACCATGGACTTTGCGCCCTCGGCGGTTTCCTCGCCAGGCTGGAAGAGGGCGATATAGGTGCCGCTCCACGCCTGCCGGTTTTCGGAAAGTATCCGGGCAGCACCCAGCCCGGCGGTGACGTGAAAGTCATGTCCGCAGGCGTGCATAACCGGGACTTCATTTCCCTGAGCATCCCGACGCGTCACCGTAGAGGCGTAGGAAAACCCGGTGTCCTCTTTCACCGGCAAAGCATCAATGTCGGCGCGGAACAGCGTGGTTTTGCCCTCGCCGTTCTTAAGTACACCCACAACACCGCCACCGATTCTCTGGGTTACGTACCCAAAGTCTTTTAGCTGTTTGTCAATAAAATCGCAGGTTTCGGTCTCTGCCATAGAAAGCTCGGGGTTTTGATGCAACCACAAATAGGTTTCTTCTTGCCACGAACTGAGCGCTGCTACCGCGCCCTCAATATCTAAATCGGTCATATCTTTATTACCCTTTCTTTATTTCCTAAAATCATTGCGCGACCAGGAGCACCAGCTATCCGCTGTAGATGAGTAAGGTGTACCTTACTTTATGCGATAATCCTCAGTTTTATTTTTATCAATTGGTTATTTGAACGTTGAGGTCAGCATGAGAAAAACATAAAAAACATGAAATAACTTAGTGGGTGGCGCGCTTTGCTTGTCGGTAAAAGTACCGGGTTGCTTGCGGTGGGCGTTTTGGCCCTTGGAGGGCGATTTGGATCGAAGGGGCGCTGTGGTTGCTGGGGGTGATTTGGGTTGGGCGTTTATGAAGTGAGGAGGTGAGGGGTGGCATTTTCACCCTCCCGGTACAAAATTACCCTCCCGCGACGTACCTTATGTATTTTGAGTGCGAAGGCGGTGTGGTGCCTCATTTAGTTTGGAACATATGATGTGTCGTTGTCAGGTTTGGAGGGCCTCAAAGCAAACGACCTGACAGCCTCTAGAAAGAGCAGTCTTCGCGATGATGCAACGCTAGAGGTTACAGATAATACGCCGAACATCTTTGTCGACCTGGTAAAGGCTCAGTTCCTGACGATTCGTGTGAAGGTTGACGGTAGCAACATTCCTTCGGTTAACGATCCTTCTGCGGAGAAGACTCTTCCGGAGTCAATTCGTGACCTTGTTGTCACGCTGACTTCACAAGACGGTGAGCAATACAAGTCCAGCGCAGATGCAGCACATTGGGTAAGCGGAGGTGCATACTCAGTTGCGCAGAACTTTGATCTAGAGATGCTTCCACTGGGCACTTACACAGTGTCGATTTCTGGCCTTGACGACCTCGCTAATGATGATCTGAAAGTCAAGGATGATAGCGTGATTCGTGAGGGCGCAACGGTAGAAATCACGGGTAACACTCCAGACCTCTTCATCGAGTTTGAGACTACTGATAACAAGAACTTCGAGCCTGAGTATCAGGATGGTTCTGGTAAGCCTGGTGTGGATTCGACGGTTCCTGGTCCTACGTTTAAGGACAAGGACGGTAAGGAAACCAAGGCTCCTGAGGGTACTAAGTTCACTCCTGGTGAGGGTGCTCCTGAGGGCTCTAAGGTTGATGAGAACACCGGTGAGGTAACCGTTTCGGTTCCTGAAGGTGAGAAGCCGGGCGACAAGATCACGGTTCCAGTAGTTGTAACATACCCGGATGGTTCGACCGACACGGTTGAAGTAACCGTTACCGTCGGAGAACCTGACCCTGCTGATAATGGCAAGGATTCGGATAAGTGCCAGCCTGAATACCCGAATACTACTGGCAAGGTAAATGACAAGACTGAGATTCCTTTGAAGCCCGGCGACCTGCCAGCAGACACTAAGTGTGAGGTTGATCCAAGTAGCGTGCCGTCAGGCTGGAAGGCTTCTGTGGATAAAAACTGCACTTTGACCGTAGAGCCCGGCAAGGATGCAAAGCCAGGACAGAAGGCTGACATTAAGGTGAACTTCACCTACCCTGATGGCAGCATTGACACGGTGACTGCCCACTTCGAGATTGCAAAATCTGATGCGATCCAAAAGTCTAAGCTTGCACGCACCGGTGCGCAGGTAGCAGGGCTCGCTGGTATCGTAGCCGCAATGGGCGTAGCAGGCCTTGGCCTGGTGCTCGTGCGTCGTCGTCGCGAAGGCGAGGAGAACTAATCGCCTAGCCGACGAAACATCGGCATAACAGTACGGGGGTGAGATCTTAAACGGTCTCACCCCCGTCACTAATTTTCAAACAAAAACTAGAATTTCTGGGCTTATAGGTCATTTCGTGTTGGTTTTTCGTGGACTTTTTGTTGTGTTGGTGGGGGAAAGTCGGGTTTGAAGTCGGTTGAATTCGAGGATGGGAAATCCTCGTTGTTTAGTTTGTGGTGGATCAACACATAAGTGGGGCAAGACTGCTGCTGGTCGAGTCAGGTTTAGGTGTAGTAAGTGTGGAGCGAGTCAGTCGCGTCGCAATGATATTCAAGCGCGGTATTTCGGTGTGTTTTTAGAGTTTGTCACTGGCCGGTTACGCTACCAGGATCTACCTGGTGGGGTCGTAGTGCTCGGCGCCATTTTGAAATGGTTTTGGCGTTTATGGCATAAATGCCCACTGGTGGATGAGGTTCATCATGTGGTGTTTGTAGATGGGATTTATCTAGCCCGTAACGTGGTGGTTTTGATTGCCTGCACTAAAAATCACGTGTTGGGCTGGTATGTGGCCAAAGGCGAGTATTCCGGAGCGTGGCAAGCCTTGTTTGATCGCATTGCCCCACCAGATGTCGTGATCTGCGATGGGGGCAGCGGGATCGCTAGCGCCTTACAAGCTCAGTGGCCTACCACCAGGGTGCAAAGGTGTACTTTTCATGCTTTCAGCGCGGTGAAACGTAAAACTATCACGCGTCCTCGCACCCAGGCCGGAGTGGAACTCTACGGGCTAGCAAAGCGTTTACTACACATAAAAACCCCAGCTCAAGCCACCCAATGGTGAGTAGACCTAGCTGCGTGGAACACTACTTACAAGGCCTTCCTAGCCCAAAAAACAAGACTCGAAAACGGGGCCATAGTTCCCACCCACCGGCGGTTAATAGAAGCGCGTAACTCCCTTAACAACCTCGTACGCAAAGGCGCTCTATTTACCTACCTAGACCCCCACCTACACATCCCCACACAACCCATCCCAGCCACCACCAACCACATTGAAGGCGCCATTAACACCCAACTAAGAGCACTACTGCGCACCCACCGGGGAATGCCTCTCAACCACCGCGTAAAAGCCGTCCTGTGGTGGTGCTACCTACACACTGAAAACCCCGCCACCCCCGCACAAATACTCACCAACACCCACACAGATCAAGAAAATCACCCAACTATTCGCAACCGCCCAACACCGCGCCCAAAAACAAAAACAACTACAAGGCTGGGGCGCAGCCATCAACTGGACCGACCTCCACCACTCCCACCCATGGAAAGAAACCTACTAAACAAAAACCAACACGTTTTGTCCTATAAGCCACCGTTTAGCACCCTGTAAGTAATACAATTACTCGCAGGGTGCTTCTTCGTGTAATGGTTAGTTCACCATGCAACGAAGCGCTAAAAGCGCTGGTCAGAGAGATCTTTATGGGGGCTGATGAGCCTGTTGTCACTTGTGTGTCATCTATATAGATTCAAAGGCTCGGATACCAGTTCATTGGCTGTACCATGCGCTCGAATCAGTTATGCTGAGGGATAACCTAGTAGTTATCATGGCAAGTTTTCCAAGTTACTTAGCCACGCTTTACCTTGACTAATGTGTAATTGGTATTGTGCCGTGTGCTTAGCGGGAGGGGCTGGATGCCAGAGTTATTAGGTCAACACGAATCGATAGCTCAAGACTTACACAGTCGGATTATTGAACTGTCCAATGGTACCTACTCTGGACCACACGTGGTGCTGCTTCGAGGGGCATCCGGTGTTGGCAAGACGGCAATTATTCAGCGTCTATATGAGTTGCTACGATTGGACAACTTTAATAACCCTAGGCATGGGTATGGTCAGTATTGGCCTGAGCTCAATAACGTAGACAATAGTTCCAACCCACTGAGAGATCGAGCACTACTCTCCCCTGAGTTGGATTCCTTTGTTTGGGCGCAGGACACGCTTCCCACGTTTGGATGGTGGTCGTTTAACTGCGAGGAGTTGCGTAATAGTCAAAAAATAGATGTTGTGGCAATGGGGAAAGAGCAGATGGCGACTCATCTGGCACCGTTGTCGCTTGCGTGGTGGGAAGCATCGGGAACTCTCGCTCAAATCGGAAGTGTACTCTCAGAAGTAACGACTCGAGTGCGCAAAGATCTACAATCAGATGTTGCAGATTCATTACTTGAATCCTCCCTCGACGCTCTGAGCATTGGGATACCGCTTCCTGCTACTCTCACATCATGGGTTACTGACATACTACGTTGGGTTGGGAAGAAACGTAAAGACTCCATAAATCTTCACCAAGATGTTTACATGGGAAAACAACATGTTAAGGCTAAGAAGGATGCCGGTAAAGAACTGGCCGAAGCGATCAAATCCTTAACAGCAAAACGCCTGCCTGGAATTGTTGTTGTTGAAGATATGCACCTTATGGGTCCAGAACTTCGATCTCTATTGAATGCGCTAAGTGAACGCGATAATCAACGGCCCGTCATGGTAATTGGTACTGCCTGGCCTGAGGGGATGACTCAGGATGACTTTATGCTATGGCAATCAGAGATGAAAGCAAAGTCGGACGACCAGATGCGACTCATTGATGTTGACGTGCCGTCATTGCAAGAAGAATCTCTTGTTGAGCTTTTGCTTCGCTACGCCCCAGAAACCTCAGAAGATGTCGCAACAAAAGTGGTGGAGAAACTGAATACCCCTTTGTTCCTTCTACTCTGGATTACAGAACCCAATGTTGCACTAGAAATTCGACTGGCAGGAAACAAAATCCTTCTATCAGATAACTTCAAACTACCAGATAGTGTAGAGCAGGTAGTGGAAAACCGCTGGAATGCCTTGCCAGACGATGTAAGAAATGCCCTGACTATAGCAGTGGCTGGAAATCCATCAAATCCAGATATGGACAAACTGAATCGATTCGTGCCAGCTGTAATTTCAGAAGTCTTTAAGGAAATCTATCAAGTCTCGGAAGAAACCACTAAAGAGGCAATCCAAAAAGCCCGAGACCCCATCGG
This sequence comes from Pauljensenia sp. UMB0895, assembly GCF_030218905.1. Taxonomy (NCBI): domain Bacteria; kingdom Bacillati; phylum Actinomycetota; class Actinomycetes; order Actinomycetales; family Actinomycetaceae; genus Pauljensenia; species Pauljensenia sp. UMB0895. The sequence goes on from NZ_JASOQR010000013.1 coordinate 194,477, forward strand.
GTGGTGTAGAGGATCAATCCAAGTGACAAATTTCTCTGATCCCCTGCTGGCTAGGCATGTACGAAAATCCGTACAGGGTTTGTCGACTTTGAAGACGCATATGCGAAGGATTACGCAACAAGCTTGTACAAATTGGCTAGACGAACATCGTGAGCACCTTGACTTACCGAACACTACACAGGTCGAGGCAGTGGTGGACTGGTATCTCAAGTTTGCAGATGACGAATCATCACTTACTTTTGCTGCTGCGCAAATACATGTCGCAAGACGCAACATGGAAGCATACGAGTTTTCCAAGGCAATCGAACACTACAATGCGGCTCTCAACGTGATTGCAGAGGTTGCTGGGGACCGAGATCGTACCATGCTACTCCGACAGATTGCGAGTTGCTATTACGCCATGTCTGAGTATAGTGATGCCGAAGCAATCATAATGGAACTGCTTCCTATGCAGATTAGGCTGGATGGGCACTCACATCCAGATACCCTGGCCGTCAAACTTCTTCATGCAAGACTATTGATGAGGAGCGGGGAACCGCTAAGAGCGATGCCAGTCTTGCTTCACATCACAGAGATGTTACAGCAACATTTCTTTGGCAAGTCGATTCCAGAGAATGTAATACAAGAGATTTATATTCCGTTGGTAACACTCAAGGGAGATTTGTCCTTTGAAAGTCATGCTAATGACGATGCCATAGAATTTTACGATCATGGTTCAGAAGTATCAGCGAAGATTTATGGTGAGCGATCCCTGAAAACACTCATTCTTCAGTTGAAACGACTACGCGCAGTACACGCACAGACTCCCGAAAGCGAAGTCGCTTTCGACCAAGGAACCGAGTTATTAACAAAAATTCGAGAAGTCAGCGGTGGACAGTCGGCTGTGGCCCTTGAAGCAGAATCGAACTTGATTTTTTGGGGATACAAGGCACAACAGATTGAAAATGTAGAGGAAGCGTTTCGAGATTTAGATTTAAGGATTCCCAAGTTAAGAGATTATGCCTCACTTCGAGCAGATACTTATTTGTGGGCCGGGGACATCGCACTTGAAGAGCGGAGATTTGCTGATGCTCAGCATTGGTTTTCAGCTTGCTTGTCCGTGGTAAATGAGCACCACGGAGCTTATGATCCATTAAGCCTGCGTGCAGCACACCAGCTAGGCGTCACATTACTGAAACTCGAGCAATATGACTCTGCGCGGGAGGTTGTCGAGACTTTGACTGAAAATGCGCGCATTGTGGTTGGTCCTACTGGAAGTAGCGCGGTGCGTGCGGAAGTCCTCCTCTCGTTGATTTATCAAATCCTGAGGAGAGATGATGAAGCGATCAAGCGGCTTACTAAACTTCGTGCAGAATTTGTTAGTGATTCGAATGCTGACATCGAACTTGTTGAGTTGGTCGATGCCCGCTTGCGTAAGCTTAACTTGGGGGTGAAATTCACTGACTTTTACCCGCTGGTTCAAATGAAGAACGGGCGGTTTGGACGCCTGAGAGGAACTGATGTTGACGATGATCCGCTTTGGTTCATTGAAGGTGATAGGGAGTTCCCCGAAATCACCAATCAGTTGATTGTTATTGGGAATACTGAAAATTTTCTTGAGAGAGCCCCGGAACATTGGGCCTATTACCTAAGCGTTCTTAGTCGTGCTTATCTGAATCTGGGATCATGTTACTGGAGGTCAGGCAAGATAGATGAGGCAGACCAGGCATTTGGAGCTGCCGACAAGTGCGTGAATCTGTATTTCTCTAGAGCAAGCAAGACTGGTGATATCCCTCCTGACCCGGAAATGGCTGAGATGGCTTCAAGGGGGGTGGCGCTTTCCATCAACATGGTGGGTATGCTGGTTGCCCTCAATCTAACTTCTGATATGAGAGAGGTGTTTGATAAGAACAGAGAGCGAGCTTTTGGTCTTTTGAGTCAGCTTAATAATGAAACTCAGGAGAACCTTAGGAACGTGAACCTAGAGTTACTCGAGCAGGTTCTAGTTGAACTAATACCTGAATAGAAAAGTAGACATGAGTCAGGAGCAAAAAGTTCATAAAAGCATGTGTCGAGGCTGTTGACGGAAATGCGTTCTAGAGATATGAAAATACGCCATTCTAACTATTACTTGAATTAGAAATAAATTGAAAGTCAATAGTTAGAAATGGCAGTTCTACCTGTTTCGGCAAATTGTTCATAAAACATGGGCGAGATGTAAATGGATTATTGCAGTGTTTACTCCAAGACCCTAATTAACTTATTCGGGATGTTCCAGTGACTGTTGCTGGTTCGATCTTAGTTGACCGGGCATGTTCAATGCTTAACTTTGAAAATTCGGTTGAATACCCCAAATCACTAGAGTTAATATATAGGTTGGCTTAGCCCCCATTCCAAAATCTCAAACATGGCATCTAAACTCAACATCAATCTGCCCGTCAGTGGCAACCAGAATCTTCTCGGTGATGAGGTAGAGCAGGGCTTTGTCCCAGTCGAGCACGGGACTGCGGACGAAAAGTTGGACCTTTGGGTCTGGTTTGGAGTTCATATGTCTTGTTTGGTTGATGGGTCATGTGCATACGCTGGTGTGGTTCCTCAAGCTGCCGTTATAGAAGTAATTGACGACGAAGATTCGCGCTACGGGGTTGATTGGCGACAAAGAGATCGTTATCAAAAGATCGCCAGTAAGGTTGAGAAAGAATACGGGTGGCGAGAACCGTGATGATGCCATGTAATTGCATACCCTGCGGCTATTACGGTGCCATGATGTTGGGAAACGAACCCTTGTTAAAATATTCTCTTCAGGCAAGGTGACACTGAGATGAGAGAAGTAGTTGAGTATCTCGAAGATAGGGGAGTCGAGCACCTCGTTCATTTTACTCCTATTACAAACTTAGGGGGTATCAAAAAACGCGGTATTCTCCCTCGGAATGAGATTGACGGCTTCCCAGATATTGTATTTGAGGCACTGGATGAAGTACGGCTCGATGAGCGTACAGACATGTCATGTTTCTCGATCTCGTTCCCGAATTTCTTGATGATGTACCGCTACAGAACTAAGCTTTGGAGTCGGGAAGAGGATGTTGCACTTCTATTTATCCCGATTTCCGTGTTATCTGACCTCGAGTATGACCAAGTAGTGTTTTGTCCGTCTAATGCTGCCTCAAGAGAGTGCAGACGTACTGATCCACAAGACTTGCTCGGTCTCGCAGCAGTCGAAAAGTTGTTTGTTGAAGAGATGACCACAAGATCTGGGGTTGTATTCTCTCGACAGAGCGAAGACTTACCAGATTTTCTAACTACGAACCCACAAGCAGAAATCCAGATTGCTGCTACGATTCCATGGGAAAAAGTGTCCTTCGTAGTTGTTAATGATTATGAAACAAAGCAATCTTTGTTGCAATCCGGAATACACAGGAATGTCTACGCCAAGTGGGAAGTCAACAATGATTCATCTTTAAATGTATTTAAGTACCCCAGTTATTGGCGAGCATGGGTGGACGCTGCGGGGGATTTGCATGGCTAAGAGACCAGTCTTTCTTGTTTTGGACCGCCTGCCGTACGTTGATGAGCGGGAGACTGAATTTACGTTCCACCCCGGTTTTTCGATACAACAAAAGCAGCGTTCGATTGCTAGCCTGCATGATTCTTTTCATCTGTTGGAACCAGATCATGCGGTTTTGGAAGTCTCATCTAAAAGTCCTGACAGCCTGGGTGTTGAATTGAGCGCATTTAATCTAAGGATCCATCATCCAGGCTACGGCGAGTATTCAGTTGAATCGGCATTTCAAGCTTCGAAGGTATTTTTACGAGGTGGGCCTTTTGCTGACTTATTTGAGGTCTCAAGCCGTGAGTCAAAAAGCGATCCCCGCTTGAAGGATAGTGGTCAATTGATCGGCTTTCGTTTTTTCTCGCGGGATTTCCCGTTAGAGCCAAAAACTTACTTTTACGACTGGTTATACGCATCTGCTCTGATTCGTAAACCTGATTTGCTTTCAGCAGTCGTCAAGTATGATGCCTTTACTGACATCGAGTTTAATCCGAACAAATCAATTAACTGCCAGGCGCGATCGGTTGCTAAGGCTGTTGGCCTGTGGAGGCAGAATCTGCTGGCTCAAGCCCTATCTTCCCCGGAGATTTTTCTGGAAATAGGCTACGGGCAGAAAGGTTCGGACAGCGGTGTTCCAAGGAAGCCCGAAGGAGTGCAGGTTCAAGATTTTCTTTTCTGACCTGAGCTGAACCCAATAAATGTCGTTCAACTAATCTCATAGAACACGATAGCTCTATAGTCGGTTGGGATGTTTTGCACCCACCTGTTTGGTTTTGCACCCACCTCTGGCGGTCGTGCACCCACCTAGTGCCTAAATGCACCCACCTACACTTCCGTATCCCTTTCAACGTGAAGGCAACAACCAGCCGGACTACTTCGCAGTCCGGGTTTTGTTTTGGCTGGGAGTCAGCGATACTTGCCCTTCGAAATCGCGGGGAGAGTAAGGAGTTTTTGCGCAACTTCCGTGGTAGTAACAAGAGCAGTTGGGATCCCTGAATGACACACGGCGTGGATTGCTTCTGTCTTTTGTGTTCCGCCAGCAACCATCAGGACGTTAGGGACCTTCAAGATTTGCTCGACGGTTATGGAAATACGGCGATCGTTCAGGGAGAGATTGAGGTAGTTGCCGTCGGCATCAAAGAAAACGCCAGTGGAATCGGCCACCGCACCACGCTGATCCAAGACTTCAATGTCGCTCTGAGGAAGCACTTGCTCAAGCTGGGTGACGCGAGAATCCCAAGCGCCGACAGATAAGACTGCGATGTCAATGTCATCGAAGAGCTCAAGGATGCGAGCAACAGCTGGTTCTTTCCTCTGAACCTTCGCCGTTTCAGCTGAAGAACTGAACAGGGGAGCGATAAGCATTCGCCCTTCAACGCCAGATTGCTGACTGATCTGTCCGATCAAAGTGATTGGAGACTTTGAAGGATCGTCACCAATTACTCCTGTAATTTGAACAAACTCTGATGGGGGAAGAGGCCCAAGATAACGGGCGATAGGCATCAAAGTACGACCCCAAGAGAAACCGATGCGGTCGTTCGGTCGAATATTTGTGGAGAGATACTTGGCTGCTTGACGCGCCAGAGTATCTCTTTCGGTTACAACATTTCGGTTAGCTTCAACAAGACAGACATGGTCAAGATGGAGATGGCGAGCAAGAAGCTGAGCTAGCTCATCAATGTTGACGCCAACGTTTGAGATTTCGATTCTGACCATGCCAATGGCGCGGGCTTTTTCGAGCAGGCGGGCAACGCGAAAACGCGAAATGCCAAACTCATTTCCGATCTGCATTTTACTGACATCGTCAAAGTAGAAGCGGCGCGCGATTGCTTCCATGAGTTCAGATTGAGTGAGCTCGGTAGATCCTTGGCGAGGCTGACTGGGGGTGTACATGTTGCAACTCCATAATGCTCAAGCGAGGGAGGACTCCGAATCGCCTTGATATTACTACCAGTATTATCATGTAGCGCTCATTTGAGCGCCGTTTAGGTAGTTGCGTACTCATATGATTGGTGTTAATTTAACCGTATTCGAGCACAACGCGGTGCTCAAGTGAGCAAAGGGAAGTTATGTCGCCTCGAAGAAGACGAATGCCTCAGGAACTTGGCGTTTTCGTTGTTGTTATTTTGGTAGCAGCAGTGATGGGGATTCTTTCACCGGAGTTTCGTACCGCTAGCAACCTTTCAGTGTTGCTTCTTAACGGCTCTGTGGTTACATTCCTTGCTATCGGTCAGGCATGCGTGCTTCTTACCGGTGGCATCGACTTGTCGGTTGGTTCGAACATTGCTTTGACCGGTGTTATTGCAGCAATTGCAATGCACGCCGGTGCGCCATGGTGGGCCGGAGCCCTCGTCGCCATCGTTGTGGGCATCGCAGTCGGTGTCTTCAACGGTGTCATGGTCCACTACGGAAAGCTCCCGCCGTTCATCGTCACCTTCGCAACCTTCGGTATTTCTGCGTCAATCCCGAACATTCTGACTCAGGCCAAGTCGGTGACCATTACCGAGCCGCTCTTCGCGGTCTTCGGTCGTGGCAAGATCTTCTCCGTCCCGGTCCCGATCATCATGGTCATTATCGCGGCACTGGTTATCAGCTACTTCTTGCGTCACACCGCAACAGGTCTTCACATCTACGCAGTTGGTGGCAACCGTGAAACTGCACGTCTTGCCGGCATCAATATCGCGAAGACCACGATTCTGGTCTACGTCATCTCCGGTGTGTGCGCAGCATTTGGTGGCATCATTACGGCTTCTCGTTTGATGGTTGGGTATCCGACAGCAGGCTCGGGCACCGAGCAGTTCTACTCGATTGCATCGGCAGTTGTTGGTGGCGTCAGCCTCTTCGGCGGCGTCGGCACGATTCTCGGTGCATTCATCGGTGCGCTTTTGATCGCTACCGTTTCGAACGGCATGAACGTTATCGGCGTCGACTCTTACTGGCAGCCACTCGTCATCGGCGTGATCATTCTTGGTGGTGTCCTGCTTGATACCAACAAGGCTGGCCTGAACACCCTGACTTCTCGCTTAAAACTAAGAAAAGAAAGCTCAAAGGCTGATACTTCTCAGCCGACCCCATCCCACTGACTTGTTTCAGCAATCGGCTGAAATAACAGAACGTCTCTTCACGCAGAGAACACAACAAGGAGGACAATGATGTCTATTCGCAAGAAGCTTGGTACTACCGCAGTTGTCACTGCAGCAGTACTCACTCTTGGCGCATGTGGTGGTATCGATACGGGCACGGGGAGCAACACCCCAGCCAGTGGCAATGCAGCAGGCTCGGGTGCATCGGCAACTCTGCCGGAATCGTGCTCGTCAGACAATCCGACGATTGCAGTTCTGCTTCCGAACCAGACCAACCCTTACTACGTTGCAATGAAGGAAGGGTTTGAAACCGCTGGAACTGACAACGGCTTCACTGCTGAAGTTCAGATTGCAGACGACGACGATGCGCAGCAGCTCGCTCAGGCAGAAGCTGCACTGCAGAAGAAGCCGTGTGCGCTGGCACTGAACCCCGTGAAGTCCGAGCCGGCAGCAGCAATTGTTCGCGCCGCGAATGACGCTGGTGTCCCCGTATTCACCGTCAACATTATTGTTAACGAAGATGCTCTGAAGGCACAGAACGCAACGGTCATCCAGTACCTGGGTGCAGATAACAAGCAGGGGGGCATTGACACCGCAAAGGTTGTCCTTGAAGACATGGGCACCGACACTGCTCTGAACATTGGTCTGGTCACCGAACCCGATGAGGTTCCGGTTGTTATTCGTGACGAAGGCTTCCAGGAAGCGATCGCCGAGAACCCGAACGCAAAGGTCGTTGCCACTGTTGACGGCAACGTGAAGGTCACCGACTCCCTGGACGTCACCGCAGCAATGCTACAGGGCAACCCGGATATGAATGTCATCTTCGCTTCGACTGGCCCGGCAGCACAGGGCGCGATTGAAGCCGTCAAGGCTTCGGGTCGCGACGTGAAGGTCTACGGCTTCTGCGCACCTGAAATCACGACCACCGATGCATACCCGGCATGTGTGGCACAGGAACCTGCTGACTACGGTAAGCGCGTTGTTGAGCAGATCGCTGCATACGTGAAGGGCGAGACGGTTGAGTCCGAGATTCTCCGTCCGCTGAAGATGTTCCGCAATGGTGAAACCCCTGCAGCTGGAGAGGTTGGCTGAACAACATGGCAATGAAGGACATGCCCAGGGGCGCTGGAAGCTTCGAGGCTAGTGAAATCACAAAGGACTATTCTGGGGTACCTGTGCTCCTGGGTGTGTCCCTCACATTGCACCCCGGTGAGATTGTCGGCCTTGTTGGCCATAACGGTGCAGGCAAGTCGACGCTCTTGAAAGTTTTGTCTGGAGCGCACAAGCAGTCTGGTGGCACGCTTCGTATCAACGGGCAACGCGTTGATTTTGCTTCCCCCTCGGAAGCCATTGATTCAGGCGTCTCGACCGTCTACCAGGAACTGTCACTGCTTCCTAACCTGACGGTTGCCCAGAACGTATGGCTTGGGCGTGAGCCTCGTCGCGCCCCATTTTCTCTCGACCAGGCAAAGATGAAGAAGGGTGCTCAAGAACTCGTAGATGAGTTCGGCATCGACGTTGACGTGGATCGTTTGGTTGGTTCCTACCCGGTCGCAGTTCGTCAGCTATTAGAAATTGCGATTGCCTCAAGTCGTGAAACAAAGTACCTGCTGCTTGACGAGCCGACGACGGCACTTGAAGGTGACCAGGTTACGGAGCTCTTGGCTTATATCCGCAAGATCGCAAGTGAACGTGGCATTGGTGTATTGATAATCAACCACAAGCTTGACGAACTCTACGGAGTTGCAGATCGTATCGTTGCCTTAATGAACGGCAAAGTTCTGCTTGACTCCTCAGTTGAGAGCATTGATCGTCACGCTGTTGTTGCCGCAATTGCTGGCGCAGATCACGCAGAGCGTGTCGAAGTTCAGCGTGAAAAGACCAGCGATCATCCCGTTAAGATGACGGTTGAAAACCTCAAAGGACACCTGTTGAACGGTGTTTCCTTCGAAGCACGTTCTTCGGAGATCCTCGGCATCTACGGCCTTGGCGGTTCTGGACGCTCAGAGTGCCTGCGTGCAATCGCAGGTATTGATCCGGCTACATCCGGTGCGATTGTGATGCCCGATGGTGAGCGTTTTCTGCCGAAGACTCCACGTGAATCGATGAAGCATCGAATCGCATTCTTGACCGAAGAACGCAAGCAAGATGGCATTGTTCCCCAAATGAACAGCTATTTGAACGCTTCGCTTCCGGTTCTTAAGAAGTTCTCCTCTTTCTCATACCTGAACAACAAGAAGCTGGTTGAATCCACGGACGAGCTACTTGAATCAACAGGTATTAAAGGTGACCCGCAGTCGCCGATTACTTCCTTGTCTGGTGGCAACCAGCAGAAGGTGATTATTGCCCGCGCATTGATGCAGGATCCGGAGATCCTGTTGCTCGATGAGCCCAGTAAAGGCGTTGATATCGGCGCAAAGTCCGATATCCATACTCTTTTGCGGAAACTTGCCCACGAAGACGATCGCACGGTCGTCATGGTTTCTTCCGAAGAAGAAGAGATCTTGGACGTTGCAGATCGCGTGCTCGTCTTTGTTGGGGGACAGGTTGTGGCCGGTCCTCTGGATGCTGCGGAACTGGATATCGCAACACTTCGTACGTTGGCATGGCACGAAAGCGATGACGACGCTACGAACCAAACCTCACACGTATATTTAGCTGAAGGTGAATAAACAATGACCCTGACCGTTTCAATGACTGACGAAGAGCTTATCGTCTTTGGACGCAACGAAGCGAGTAGCGAGCTGAGCGCTATCGGCAAGGTTGCCGACCAATTCACAGATTCTTTCGTCGAAACAGTCCACCTGCTCGCAGAGTGCACTGGAAAGGTTATCGTAACCGGTAGCGGAACCTCGTCCACGATTGCACGACGCCTGGCCCACCTCTTGTCCGTCACCTGCAAGCCCGGCTTGTTCGTTCACGCCATGGATGCTTTGCACGGCACAATGGGCGCCATTGAACCCACGGACGTGCTGATCGCGATTTCGAAGGGCGGCGAGTCCGATGAAATCAATAATCTGTGCAAGCTGGTCCACGACAAGGGAACGAAGCTCATTGGACTAGGGGAGCACCCCGAATCGACCTTTGCCTCTTTGTGTGATGTGTTTGTTCACCTTCACACTGATGAAGGCGGAGACCCCGAAAATGTGATTGCAATGGGGTCAACGTTGCTTGCCGCAGTGTGGGGCGACGCGCTTGTTCGTACCATGATGAAGCTGAATGAATGGGATGTTTCCGAGTCCTTGTCGCTCCATCCCGCGGGATTTGTGGGCAAGAGTGCTGAAGAGATTCTACGCCAGCAGGAATCGAAATGACTAACGATCGCCTGGTCATCGGCATTGATCTTTCTACGCAGTCGTGCACGGTTGAAGCCCGACGCGTTGAGGATTTTGAAGTTGTAGCGCGACAACGCCTGCCGTTGGCGTCTACGACTCCGCCTGTTTCAGAACAGAATGCCGATGACTGGTGGGAGGCGCTTGTTCAGGCTTTCCATCTGATGAAAGCTGATATTGATCTGCAGGCTGTTCGTGCGATTGGTGTCAGCGGTCAGTGTCATGGTCTTGTTCCGCTGGATGGGGACAACCATGTGATTCGTCCTGTGAAGTTGTGGAATGACACAACATCAGCGCCTCAGATTGATGCGCTTATTACTCGATTTGGCGCCGACTATTGGGCGCAGAGGGTTGGTTCTGTCCCGACTGCTGCCTTCACGATCGGTAAGCTCGCATGGCTTATTGAGAATGAGCCGGCCACGATTGCACGCCTACACCGTATTCTGTTGCCTCACGATTACTTGGTTTTCAAGCTGACGGGTGAAGCAGTCACAGATCGTTCGGAAGCTTCTGGCACCGGCTACTTTAATTCGCAGTCGAATTCCTATGATTTCGAATTGCTACGCGGATGCTTCGGCGACGTGTTGACGTGGGAATCATTGTTCCCGCGGGTCGGTCAGCCCAATGATGTGGCTGGAACCGTCCTTCCTGACGTTGCCAACTTGCTGGGGCTACCCACTGATGCGGTTGTAACCGTCGGTGGTGGTGACCAACATATGGCTGCTCTGGGACTTGGAATCAATGACGGTGACGTAGTTTTCAGCTTGGGCACCAGTGGCGTTGTGTACACGTCCAGTAGCGTTCCCGTTACATCTGGAATCGTGGATGGTGTTGCGAACGTTGTGGGTGGCTACTTGCCTCTGGCATGCACGTTGAACTGCACGAAGGTAACGGATTGGGCTGCGCGTCTGCTGGGAGTTTCTGTGCAGGAACTTGATCAGCTGGCATTGGATGCGTATCGCTCCCATGATCCGTTCCCTGTTTTTGCTGCGTACCTTGATGGGGAGCGTTCGCCAGCGTATCCGGGTACGACTGGTGTGATTGCTGGTTTAACCAGTGATATGACTCGTGAGCGGTTTGCGGAGGCGATCTTCGTTGGGGTTATTGCTGGACTACTGCGAGGCTTGGATGCGATTCATCAGTCTGGTGTGTCTACCGATGGGCGTGCGATTGCTGTAGGCGGTGGTGCACGATCGGCTGCCTATACGCAGATCATCGCTGATCTGCTGGGGCGGTCTATCGATGTGATTCGTGAGCCTGAAGCGACAGCACGAGGGGCCTGTATTCAAGCGTTGTCTGCGATTACGACGGGTGACGTGGTCATCGTGGCGCGTGATCAACAGCCGTCAGTTTTGGCAACGGTGAATCCCCAGGGGCACTTGTCTTGGGATGAAGTCCGCGATCGCTACATTTCAGTGTGTGACTACGCGGCTTCAACCGCGCATCTGCGTTCTTGATCAGATGTTTTGAAGCCTTACGCTTCGCCAAAGTAGATCTTTATGCGACTGCGCGTCCTTGGAGGAATAAGTGTATAGGCATTACGCGTTCAATGACGGTGTAGTCAGTCGCCTGGGTTATTGCGTGCGTATTTCTGTAGGTTGTTGCCACGCCTCTTCACGTCTTGCCAATCGGTTGCTACATGGTTGTCGTTAGCCTAAGAAGGTAGGTGCTAAGCATCATGAGATTGTGACTCGTGTGAGGAGTGGCGAAGGGAATCAGATATGTGATGTCCGATATTCACGGGCATCTCGATGCATGAGAAGATGCCCTTGCGCGTATTGGCTTGGGTGCTGACGACCAGTTGGTCTTCTTGGGTGACTACATTGATGGTGGTCTGCAGTCGCTTGAGGTTCTCGAACGGGCGATAGGTTTGGTTGACTCAGCTCCATATCAAGCGATCGCTCTTCCGGGTAATCATGAAGTCGACTTTATTGATTGGGCTCTGGTCTGTGACGACCCGTACACGTGGCCAAATGCGGACAAAGATCCGTTCGAACAAGTGGAAACGCTGGGAGTAATGCTTCGTGATGCGGTTGTCTCGACAACACAGACCATTGCTGAGGTTGCTGGATCAGCTGCCGTTGTTCTACAACTGCTACATTGATTGCGACGTCGAAAAAAACGGGGAGGCTCGGAATATTCACCACCTGAGGTGAGCTCTACGAGCTTTTCTCTAGGTGAGCAGTGTACGAATGGAGAGCACCTCAGGAGGACTGATGGGGCTCGAAACCCATCGTGGCTGACGTCGTCACCAGGGATGGTGAACGTACAGACCTTGATACGTCGAATGTCGTCATGACAAGGCATCTCCTTACCGCCGTCATTGTACTGAGCCATCGAGGCCACGGTGTGCCAGAGAGACAATGCGACAGGAGCTTTAGCGCGGCGAATCATATTGAGAAGCAGCGCAAAAGCAAAATTCAGATATTCATTCGCGTAAGCCCTCACATACTAAAGTACGAACAGGCATCTCCTGAGCCCGCTCGTTCACGAAAGCCTTTTCAGCTTCCGACAGCCCAAAGAAATCAGCCAAGTGCGAATCAATCACTGGAACTAAAGACCCCCAATCGATGCTCAAATCAGCCGGAGCCTTGCTCACCAAGTTCGGCACATTCGCCCACACCGCGCGCTTGTTATCCTGCGTCACCTTCAAAGACCCAAGAAGAAGCCTCGCGAACTTCGTATGCAAAAACGTCGCTAGTTCTTCAGCTTCCTTACGCGTCCCAAACGCGCCGATAGAAACGAATGACTGCGTATGAGCGAAACCAGGGGGCAACAGAACAGGAGGAGCAAGAACTTCACCCAACTTGCCTGTGCCATTCGACTTCGCCAGCGCAACTTTCCACGCATCCAAATTTGGATGATCGCGCACGTAACGACGATCAATAAACTTTACAAGCCGGCGATTATTCTGCCGGCCAAGTACTCCGATCATTCCTCTGTGGGCAACATCGTGAAAAATCTCAGGCAACACATCGAAACAATTCGTCGTCATATCAAACGAATGCCCCGCAGAAACACGTTCAATCGCCTGTGGATGCTCGACATGCAACACCGAAGTGAACCGGTAGCTCTCGGGAGCAAACACAATCTGATCAAGAAAACTGTCAGCGACCGCATGAACTCGAGCAACAATCGAACGCAACTCATGGTCAGGAATGAACGAGCCGATCGGGGTCAAAGAAACGTTCGTATCCCGTAGCGTGACAGCGATCCCGCCCTTCACTTCAGCAGCAGGAAAAACGCGTCGACTATCCGCCTCAAACAAAGACACGCTCACATGCGGGTCTGAAAGAACCTGACGATTCCACTTCTTCGAAGTCTTTCCAGCATTAAATAAGAAGCGAGCCGGCGTTACGAAACACGCCAGAGGAGACACCCTAAACGCAAAATCCATGAAGTCCGGGTAAATCTGACGATCGCTAGTGTCAGCCATCGCCTTCTGATACGGCGGATTGGCGACCGTAACGTCAAAGGAGTCAACAGGAGGAACAACATCCGCCCCAGACGGAGACTTCAACGTCAGCCCATCCATCTGCCAGACGTTTCGGGCAATTTCATGAGCTACTTCGGTCAGTTCGTCTGTGACAAGAGAACGCCCAAGCAGAGCCGATGTTGCTTCATCAAACGAAGCCAGAAGATTCAGGCGCGCAAGCAACAAAGAATCACCCTGAAGCTCGAATCCGAAGGTCGCCCTCAATGCGCGCAACGCCCAATTAAGCGTTGCGGCCTCGTCACCCAATGAAACGGGAATAGCTGCCAACTTGCGGTCTAAAAACCCAACGCGCCCACCAAGGCCAATCGGTTCGCCCGTCGTAGCGTCATATCGGCTGGTCAAATACGGAGCCTCCCCACACGCGATTTCAAGTACCCGACGATCCACGTAGTTTTCCCACGCTCTGTCAGACATATCGTTGAACGTGGGAAGCGTTGGTCGGAGCGGACGCAATATGCTGGCAGACGCATCCAGGATCGCATCATCACAAGGCTCGTGGACTCCAGACCACGCATGATCCACGACATCATTTTGAAAGTTCACCAGCCACGCCGGAGTGAAAATCTCAGCGCGTTCTTTCGTCCGAACAGCCTGAGCGTCACGCGCCTTCGTTGTGCGCGGAGTAATCAAGCCAGGATTCGCGTTCAAAACATCAAGGGTGATCTGCTGATCAGCATGGATTCCCAGATCCTCATAGTCTTGGGTCGCCCACACAATATTGCGCGAGAAGACACCAGTATTGCTACCGTCGGCGCCAGCAGGTGTGTCCGCGTCAGTGGAAGTCGCATAATCTCGAAGCAAAAGTGGCAGTAGATCAGCGAAACGCGCGGACAGGTCAAGGGCCTGCGAGCGTTGCATCGGATCACCTCACGAATTGGACGGGACTTCCCTCATAAGGCTACCTTCCGAGATACTGATGCGAACCACCTCTCCGCTTCAGAACGTTGTTGAGAGGAGACATCATGATCCAACGAATGGCCTCGGTCTTCCCCGGAATCTTTCTGCTGATTATCGTTCTTTCTGCTAATTATCGTTGCGACAATATCCAGCGTTGAAAGCGATGTCATTTTTCGGCCACATCCAGCATTGTGAGTGCTCTTGATTGTCTCGCCAGCAGATCTCATCTGGTCTTTAACTTCAATTCGGCAGCTACGACCGAGTACTTCCATGTTGTCACGCGTCGGAACACGCTGGGGCGACCGATTAGTGTTCTTGACGCCAGATTGTGTCTATGTGCGTGACGCGTGTGGCAGTTCTTGCAACTTCGAACGCCAAGGATTTTCAGGGGGCTGGTGTAGAGCTCGTCAATCCTTGGGACTAAGAACAGCTATTTCTGCCAGAGTGTGTGCCCGGCCTCGTCCAGGATGAGGGCGTGAGCGGTTCCGGCCTCGTCGATTGACAAATGGACATCCACGAAGGTGGAATCATCGCCTGGGGCGCATGAGCGGTAGGAGTAGCTCGTGTTAGCGACAGTGACGGTTGTTGTGAGTGCACGGGTCAGCCACGGACGCTTTCTACGTAGCCAGACCAGCGACCTCAATGCCTGGTAGGTTGTGTGCCCAAACCCTAGCAATTCGCCGGGAGATGCGGGCAGGGGAGGACGCACCGCGTCATCGCCGAACTGGCGGTCTTCTTTCACCCCCGTGAAGCCCTGCTCATCGCCGTAGTAGATCGACGGTGTACCACCCAGCGTCATGATGATCGCCTGCGCCACCAGTCCGCCATCGGCGCCAAGCAGAGACGAGATGCGCGTCGTGTCATGATTGCCCACGAACGTCTGCGGAACGAACGTCTCTAAGAATTCGCCGTGGCGTTTCAGCGTCCAATCGAGCTCAAAGAAATTCTTATCCGTGATCGACGACCACATTGCCTTCCACAATTCGTACTGCGTGACCGTATCAACGTGGGCATCCCCAACGAACGCGGGGTAGTCACCGTGAATGACTTCGCCGAGGAAGAAAGTATCGGGGTGCGAGGCCCGGACTCGGTCGCACACGTCTGCCCAGAACTCAGTTGGAACGGAATATGCTGCATCAAGTCGCCACCCATCGATGCCACGGGCACACCAATACTCCATTACCTGCTGAACAAAATCCTTGACGCACGCGTTCGTGTGGTCGAAGCGCACGAGGTCCTGGTTCCCTTCAAAGAACCAGGGGTAGGGGCCACCGTCGGACTCCCAATCAATGTGGAATAGGGGAGCATCAGGGGAATTGGGCGTTCCGAAAACGGGATCCTTGCCGGCTTCAAGAACCGCGCGCAGAGGCTGATACTGGTCGCTGACGTGCGAAAATACGCCATCGAGCATGATGTTCATTCCGTGAGCATGGCATGCCTCAACCAGCGCGTCGAAGTCTTCGACACTGCCCAGACGCGGATCGATACGGAAATAGTCGAGCGTGTCGTATCCGTGCGTCGCCGAATCAAAGATCGGGCCGAGTAGCAGTCCCGTCGCACCAAGCTCGGCGGCATAATCCAACCAGTTGATCAACATTCGCAGGCGCGGGGTTTCTGTCCGATCACCGTCGCGAATCGGCGCGCCACACGCTCCCAGCGGGTACACGTGCCACCATATGGAATCTGCTCCGGGCGTGCGATCAGAGGGTGAAACGCTGTGGGTCATAGGCAAACTGTAGCCCGTGACGCAGGGGAATCGAGGTGGAACACAAGGTGGAGCACAAACGGACAGTGCGGGTGCAGGCGTGACCTGATTGTGCGCACGCTGAACTTTAAGGGTGCGACTGTGACCAAGCAATCGCGGGCAAGTTTGCGCGCCCACAACGCACAATGCGACCCTGGATGTATGAGTTCTTCTGAGCGCGACATGACCGCCAGACCCGAAGGCGTATCTTCGTCGACTGGTGTGAAGCCACGGCGCGTTTCCACACTGTCGACCGTGATGGCGCTGGTTGCTGTCCTCACGATCTCACCCTCGATGCGCGTCGGAGCAACATCGCTCGGGCCTGTCCTGACTGGTGTCCAATCCACTTTTGGAGTGGGAGCGATGGCGGTTGGTCTGCTCTCCGCGTTGCCGTGTATTGTCTTTGCTCTCATTGGCGTACTGGCAGTTCCACTGTCAAAGCGCTTCGGACTGACGTGCGTCGTAACCGTCGCAATGGCCGTGACAACCATCGGCTTGGGTGTGCGTCCCCTCGTGTCGAACTACTGGGCGTTCCTCCTGCTCAGTGTTGCTGGACTTGCTGGTCCCGCCGTCGCTAATGTCATCGTGCCAGCGTGGATCAAACTGCACAAAGCTGGTCGCACGGTTCTGCTTCTGACGGTCTACGGTAGCGTTCTCCCGCTGGGTGGCGCGGCGGGTTCCTTCCTCAGCGCGCCGATTGGGGGGCCTGATTCATCCGGCTGGCGAACCGCGCTGTTCATCTGGGCACCGTGTGCACTGTTGGCAGTGTTCGTCTGGCTTCTCGTCTGGAAGAGTGTCGGTCGAGACACTCCGCCACTCGCTCACTCTTCTGGGCCCGTACCTGAGTCTTCTACGCTGCTGACAGGGGACGAGGCCCCCCAGTCGTCATCGCCCTCAGCTACCAACAGGCGGAGCCTGATGACGTCACCAACCGCCGTGGCGTTGATGGTCGCGTTTGGCCTTCAATCTTTGAATGCCTATGTTCAATTTGGTCAGCTTCCAACGATTCTCACAATGGTGGGAGTCGACCGAACAAGCGCAGCTGCGATGGTCGCAGCCATCAACCTGTGGACACTTGTTGGTGGCTTGATTATGCCGAAGATCGTTGACTCGGTGAAGAACTTGCCTCTTGTCTCTCTGCTCTTCGGGGTGCTGACTGCTTCCGGTTATCTCGGCCTCTTGCTTGCTCCAACCTTCTCTCCCTGGCTGTGGGTGACGCTGCTGTCGATCGGCGGCTTCATGTTCCCGCTCTGCGTCACTCTGATCCCTGCGCGCGCTCGCACTGCATCGATGACCGCGCGCCTGTCGGGTATGACTCAGCCTGGCGCATATATTGTCGCAGCATTCGGTCCGATCATTGTTGGCATGGTGCTTCAAGCAACCGATTCGACTACTCCTGTTCTGATCTTCCTGACGATCATGGCTCTCTTGATGGGCATCATTGGCATGCGAGCATCCGCTCCCGTATTCGTTGACGACGAAGTGTAAGAGCAGGCGGCCTCGTACCTGAACGGTGGCCGAATGACGCAAAAGTGGCTGGCATTTGCATCCGCCCAATCTCATAACGCACCAACATGCCACTCCTGATGGTGGTACAACGGAGAAAAGTGTTCGCGGGGAGGAATGACGATGCAAGGAAGCGTCGAAGAAGCAATCGACATTGCGCGCGGTGGTCGAATTCTGGCGGTGACTGGCGCGGGAATGTCCACCGACTCGTCCCTGCCGGATTATCGAGGCACCGGCTCAACCCCTACAACCCCAGTTGATGTCGACATGTTTACGTCCGACCCCGTGTGGTATCGCTGGCTCTGGTATCGCAATGAAGCGACGTGGAAAATCCTCGAAAACTGCCAGCCCAACGATGGGCATCGGGCGCTTGCCACGATGGAAGCATCCGGACATCTGCTGGGCGTCTCCACGCAGAACGTCGACCGGCTGGACGCGCGCGCTGGAACGCGTAACGTCTGGGAGCTCCACGGACGTTACGACACGGTTGAATGCCTGAGCTGTGGATCCGTCACGCCCCGCGCAGCATTGTCCGTGCGGTTGCGTGCGTTGAATCCGGACCTCGTCGAAGAAACCGATCCCGCGCACGTCGATATCACCCCCGATGCCCGTCGCGACTTAGCCGAAGTCTGCACGTTCACTCCCGTGTACTGTGAACGCTGTGGCGGAATGCTGAAGCCGTCCATCGTCATGTTCGGCGAAGGGCTGCCCGAGTCCGCGTTCGGTCCATCCCTCGATATGGCCGCGTCGTGCAATGTTGTGTTGGTCGCGGGCACGTCACTCGCCGTCTCCACCGGCTTGTGGGTTGTTCACGAGGCCATGCGTGCAGGTGCTGCCCTGATCGTAGTGAATAGGGGAGTGACAGCCGTGGATCGCTTCGCCGACGTTCGGATTGAGGCAGGCACGTCTGAGGTACTACCTCAGATTGCTAGTGCGCTCGCCGGCTGAACATATCGAGGCGTGGCAGGTTGCCCACGTTGTGCGCGGTTGAAGAACATCTCAGGTGTGACAGGGTGAAGGTAGCTGCTCGTTCTCTCGAGCACCACATGCGTGCAGTCGTTCAATCAATCGTTGACTCATATCCGAAAGAAAACACGTGTGCGAAGACAATCGCAGCACTGGTCGAGCTGAGACTCGGTTCTTCTTTGTCGACCGATGAGATCGCGTACCTGACACTTCATTGTGCACGCTTGTCGATGCCGACTCCGGCTCAGTGACGATGCTACGAAGCTGAGGCGACGTATTCTGCGCTAGTCATCACGAGGTGCAGAGTGGAAGGGGCCCCGAACCGTAACGGTTCGGGGCCCCTTCCTTCAGCTTAGAGACCTGAATCAGACGTCAGCCTTCTGAGCTTCAATCTGGCGGCGAGCAACGTCAACGCGCTCGCGGATGATGCGAACCAGAGCAGCGGACACCTCGGTGTGCGACGCGATCCACTCTTGACCGGCAGCGACGATGTCCACGCCTTCGGCGTAGCCAGCAATGTCGGTCGGGAACATGAGGATCGCGATGTCCTCAGCAGTGTGGAATGTATTCTCTGCCCACACGCGTTCGATCAGGTTGAAGTAGTCGGCAACGAACTGAGTGTACAGAGCCGGGTTTGTGCGAGCCTGCGTCCAGAAGCCGGAAACCATAGCCCAGCGAGTGTCATTCGGGATCGACAGATCCGTCATGACCGCGTCGAAGACGTTGCGCTTGACGGTTGCGTCTTCCACGGCTGCGCGAGCACATGCTGCGTTCTGGTGGCCGGTCATCGTGCCATCTTCAGCTTCGAGAGCCACGATCTCTGCTTCGCCGGCAAGACCCAGGCGAACCAGTGCGATCAGCAGTACCCAACGGCAATCAAGGTCAAGATCGAGGCCTTCAAGAACCTTTTCACCTGCGAAGATTGCTCGGAGTTGCTCGCCTTGCTCGGCGGTGGTAGCACCGTGAGCGGCTGCGCGGATCAGTATGTTTTGTTCGTCTGATGCCGGAGCAGCTGCAACAGCAAGGTCCAGAAGTGCGCCACCAACTTTTTCGAGGGCAGCCTGACGCTCGGCCGGAGCAACAAAGGTACGAACTGCTTCTTCGATGTGACGGATCGTCAGCTGGAGCATCGACATATTCGTCTCACCCGGGATCGCCGCAAGAGCAAGATCCAAGTAGGAGCGTGCCGACATCTCACCATCGCGGGTCATATCCCATGCGGACGCCATGATGACGCCACGGGTCAGCGAATCGGTGATCGACGCAATGTTCTTTGTTGCGAACTCGAGGGACTCGGCGTCCATGCGGATCTTCGCGTATGCCAGGTCACCGTCGTTCAGCAGAATCAGCTGGGGACGAGCAAGGCCAGAGGCAGCAGGAACAACGGTGCGTGCGCCGTCAACATCGAGCTCTTGCCGGAAGACCTGCTTCAAAGAACCATCTTCAGTGGCCGAGTAACCGGCGACGGCCATGCGGTGCGGGCGCAACGAGGAACCTTCAGAGAAGGATTCCTGCACAACAGCGAGTTCGGAGATTGTGCCGTTGTCGTCGACGTTGATTTCGGGGCGGAGCAGGGTCACGCCTGCTTCTTCCAGCCAGACCTTCGACCATGCCTTGAGGTCACGGCCTGAAGCCTTCTCGAGTTCACCCAGAAGGTCGGTGAGCGTCGCGTTCGCGTAGGAATGAGCGGTCAGGTATTCGTGCAGACCGGTGAAGAATCCTTCGCGGCCAACGTAGGACACCAGCTGACGCAGAACGGATGCACCTTTTGCGTAGGTAATACCATCGAAGTTCACCTCAACGTCCGCGAGGTCACGGATTTCAGCTTTAATCGGATGAGTCGTGGGCAGCTGATCCTGCTTCAAGCCCCAGTCCTTGCGGAGCATGAAGCCTGTCCATGCATCGGTGAACTCGGTGCCCTCAGTGAGAGCCAGGTGGCTCATGAACTCAGCGAAGGATTCGTTCAGCCAGAGGTCGTTCCACCATTTCATCGTCACCAGGTCGCCGAACCACATGTGGGCGAGCTCGTGAAGAATCGTGTTGGCTCGGGTCTCAAGCTGAGCAGCAGTCGGGCGAGTACGGAACACGTAGGAATCGCGGAAGGTCACGCAGCCCGCGTTCTCCATTGCGCCAGCGTTGTATTCAGGAACGAAGATCTGATCGTACTTCGTGAAGGGGTAGGCGATGCCGTACTGCTTCTCGAAGAAAGCGAAGCCCTTGCGGGTCGTGTCAATGATGCGATCAGTGTCGAGGTGCTCGACCAGCGACGCGCGAGAGTACACGCCCAGATCAATTGTGCGACCGTCAGAGGACACCAGTGAATCGGTAACGCCTTTGTACGGGCCAGCAATAATCGCGGTGATGTACGTCGACATCTTTTCAGTTTCAGCGAAACGGTAGATCCACGTCGTGCCATCAACCTCGGGCTTAGGAGTCGGAGCATTCGAGAACACCAGCCAGCCAGCGGGAGCGCTGACGGTCAGAGCGAAGGTTGCCTTCAGATCAGGCTGCTCGAAGGTCGTGTAGACGCGGCGAGCATCCGGAACCTCAAACTGGGAGTAGCAGTAGTCTTCGCCGTCAGCCGGATCGGTGAAACGGTGCAGGCCTTCGCCGGTGTGCATGTACTGGCAGTCAGCTTCAACTTCAAGAACGTTGTGCTTAGCCAAATCGTCCAGCGCGATGCGGTGGTCAGTGTGAGCCTCGGTGGGGATTTCCTGACCATTCAGACGAATCGAACGGACGTTGTTTGAAACTAAGTCAGCGAAGGTCGAGGCGCCGGCGGTCGCATCGAACTCGATGCGCGTCGTGGAACCAAAATCAGTGGCGCCACGCGTCAGATCCAGCGTGATGTCGTAGTGGTGAACGGACAGGATCTCCGCGCGTGTCGCTGCTTCTTCGCGGGTAAGGTTCAATCCCGGCATGATGCCCTTTCAATTCAGAGGAACGTAAACAAAGAAATACTTGATCCTATCTTTTCACTGAACGACCTTTGACGCACATTTGACAATGAAAAAGCAAGCATGACCCGCCAGAGTGATCAGTCGTGAACGGGGAATAGTCCCAGACCGATGGCTGTTCGCCACGGTAGAAATGAAGCGGAGTTTTACCAGATGTGAACACGCTGTGAGGGATCAAGCCACATGTGATCGCCCTGACAGACATCGAAGGCCTCGTGGAACTGATCCATATTGCGTGCAATCTGATTGCATCTAAACTCTGCGGGCGAGTGAGGATCGATCGCCAGCATCTGCAGAGCAAACTCTGGGCGTGACGCGGTTCGCCACGCTCGTGCCCACGCGTAGAAGAAGCGTTGGGCTCCGCTCAGACCATCAATCACCGGGGCAGAATCAATAGTTAAGCCTTGTTCACTCAACGTGGCAACCCACGCATTCCATGCAATCGTCAGACCAGCAAGGTCGCCAATATTCTCGCCCAGGGTCAGTGCACCATTCACCGTTGGAACAGGTGAAGACTCTTCTTCCACCTGCGTATCTTCGCCGGCATCCAGATCATAGACCGCAAGTTGAGCCAAATCTAGGGGAGTGAGTGTGTCGTACTGTTCGACCAGTTTGCTCGTGATCTGCTCGAAGAGCTCGCGGTCGGTGTCACTCCACCAGTTTTCAAGGTTGCCCTGAGCGTCATACCGTGAGCCCTGGTCATCGAAGCCGTGCCCGATCTCGTGTCCGATAACTGCGCCGATTGCACCAAAGTTCACTGCATCGTCAGCTTCGGGATCGAAGAACGGTGGTTGCAAGATCGCGGCAGGGAAGACGATTTCATTCATCGCAGGGTGGTAATAAGCGTTCACCGTCTGAGGAGTCATCAGCCACTCGTCGCGGTCGACTGGCTCATCGAGCTTACGTAGTTCTCGCGTGGTCTCGAACTGGTAGGCCTTTGTCACGGCGTCAACCAGAGAATCACCCTGTTCAATGACGAGCCCCGACATGTCGCGCCACTTCGGTGGATACCCAATCTTCGGGCGGAAGGTTGCGAGCTTTTCAAGCGCCCGCTTCTTTGTCTCTTCGCCCATCCAGTCACATGTAGTGATTGCTTCGCCGTAGGCATTCAATAGCCCTTCGACCAACTGATCCATGCGTTCCTTGGACTCTGGCGGGAAGTGTCGTGACACCCAGATGCGCCCCAGCGATTCGCCGGCAACAGATTCAACGAGGCCGAGTGCACGCTTCCAACGAGGTCGCAGTTCCTGTGTGCCTGACAAGGTACGGCCATAGAAATCAAAGTTTTCTTCGACAAACTCCGAAGAAAGCAGACCGATCCGCGCATCCAGTACGGAGAGCTTTGACCAGATCTTCAGATCCTCGATCGGAGTCTGGCCCCAAATCTGCGCCGATCCGGCAAAGAAATCGGGTTGAGACACGCTGATCTGGGCCTCGTCCCCGATCTGCCAACCCAGGCCGCGCGCCCACGCATCCCAATTGAACCCAGGCGCACTGGCAACAAATTCGCGCCACGTCATCTGGTTATCAGACAGGAGGGGATTGCGGTTATCCACGGCACTGCGGTGATGCGAAGCAAAACGCGTTTCGAGATCCATAATCAGGCGCGCAACCCGGGCAGAGTTTTCACCAATACCGGCCAACGATGCGAGTTTCTCGAGGTGAGAAACGTAGGCATCGCGGATGGGTGCATATGAATCTTCGCGATAGTAGGCCTCGTCCGGAAGACCTATTCCGCCTTGGACAAAGGTCATAATGCGCGCATCGGAATTATGCGGATGCGTACCGCTGTAGGCCCCAAAGAAAGAATCGGCGCCACCGGCCATCAACGTGCCAGTCAATTCATCAAGTTCTTCGCGCGTAGTTACGTGATCGATGGCCTCGAAGAAGGGAAACAGGGGAGTAATGCCTGCTTCCTCAATCGCGTTTTCATCCATAAATGCACCCCAGAGGGTAGCAATAAGAGTGGCGTCCGTGTCATCAAGAGTGCCGGCAAGAGCATCGTTGCAAATATCCCGACCACGTTCTTCGGAAAGATCACGCAACGCGTGGAAAGCGCCGTCGATCGGCCGGTCAGCGGGGATTTCATGCGTTGCAATCCAGTGTCCATTGACGTGACGATAAAAATCGTCCTGCGCACGGACGTTGGAATCGATGTTTGCGGTTTCTAGGACTCGCGCCAGAATCTTTTCGCTCATGCGCTAACTGTATGGCAGAGCATGTAGATATCGCTTTGCGAAAACAGGGGAGTGGTCGGAGGGGCCATGTGCCCCCCAGCTCTTTCCTGGCAGATCCGAGTGCGAATTCCGAATCATTCGTTATGTGAAAATCTGTCATTTCACACCTGAAAAGCGCAGGTTTCCGGCGTTTCTCTACGAATGGAAAATGAGGTACGCCTAAGTTGTGAACATTTGTGCATAGGGGTTGAACAATGCAATCAAATGAGGGGAGGCAAGGCACTATTGAAGAGGCGAAGGGGCTAGCTGTGTGCAAGCCCGAAGCGAAAATGTGAAGGGAACGAATGGTGAAGACGATCAACACTGACGTTGTCGTCATTGGCGGTGGTTCCACCGGAGCCGGTGTCGTCCGTGACGTTGCAATGCGAGGGTTTAGAACCGTCCTCGTTGAACGATTCGACATCGCACAAGGTACCTCTGGCCGCTTCCATGGACTGCTCCACTCTGGTGGACGCTACATCGCGTCCGACCCCGAGTCAGCAACCGAGTGTGCAGAAGAAAACGAAATCGTTAAGCGCATCAACTCAAACGCAGTTGAAGCAACCGGTGGCCTGTTCGTGGTTACCTCGCAAGACGACGAAGAATACGCAGATAAATTCCTCGAGCGCGCTGCCGCGGCAAAAGTGCCGGCACAGGAAATCAGCGTCGCCGAGGCACTGAAGCGTGAGCCTCGTCTTGACCCCAAGCTCAAGCGTGCATTCGAGGTCCTCGACGGCTCCGTCGACGGCTGGCAGATGGTCTGGGGCGCAATCCGTTCCGCAGAGGCTTACGGCGCACAGGTGATGACCTACAACAAGGTCACAAAGATCGAACGCGAAGGTGACCGCATCAGCGCAGTCATCGTCCACAACGTTCGCACCGGCGAAGACACTCGCATCGAATGTCAGTTCGTTTTGAACTGTGGTGGCCCCTGGGCCGGTCAGATTGCCGCGATGGCTGACTGTCACGGCGTTGACGTCGTCCCCGGCGCCGGCATCATGATTGCAATGAACTTCCGCCTGACCCAGACGGTGCTCAACCGCTGCATCTGGCCAGCCGACGGCGACATCATCGTTCCTGACCACCCGGTGTGCATCATCGGCACGACGGACCTCAAGGCAGACGACCCGGACAAGCTGACGATCCCCGCCGATCAGGTTCAGCAGATGTTCGATGCTGGCGAAGCAATGGTTCCCGGCTTCCGCAAGGCTCGCGCGGTTCACGCGTGGGCAGGTGCCCGACCGCTGGTCAAGGATTCGCGTGTTGCAGCAACCGACACGCGCCACATGGCTCGTGGCATGTCGGTCATCGACCATAATTCGCGTGACGGCGTCTACGGCATGCTTACCATCGCCGGTGGCAAGCTCACGACCTACCGTCTGATGGCAGAGCGCATCGTCGACATCATGTGTGAAGAAATGGGCGAGAAACGCGAGTGCAAGACCGCCGGTGAAGCAGTCCCGACCGCATCGCCGAAGCTCTACACCATCGGCCACCGCCTACACGACATCGAGCACAAGAACGCGGCCCCCAGCCACGATCAGATCATCTGCGAATGCGAACTGGTCACCCGCAAGATGCTCGAAGACACAATGGATGCTTTGCCGGGCGGTCAGCTTGATGACGTTCGTCGTCAGGTTCGCCTCGGCATGGGCCCCTGCCAGGGTGGCTTCTGCTCCCAGCGTGCAACCGGTATCGCTCACGAACGTGGAGATATCGATTCCGAGAAGGCAAACGAACTGTTCAAGACCTTCTTGAAGAACCGTTGGATTGGTCTATGGCCGATCACCTACGGCAAGCAGCTACGTCAGGCAGCGCTTGATAACTGGATTCATGAAGGCATGCTCGATGTCGAGCATCTGCCGATGGCGCAAGGCGAGCCTGGCGAGGAATTTGTCTTTCCTGCATCAGCTTCCGAGAATAAGGAGGACGCCCGATGAGAGACGCCGTTGTTATTGGCGCTGGCCTTGCCGGTCTTACCGCAGCTCTTTATCTTGCTCGCGGTGGCGCTTCGGTCACGGTTGTAACGAAGGGGCTTGGCGGTTTGCAGCTTGGCCAGGGCACCGTCGATATTCTCGGATACTCCGAGTCTCGCGTGGATGCTCCGATCGCTCAGATCTCCGAGCACATTTCCTCGCGTCCGACGCACCCGTACACGCACTTCACTCCCGAGTTCATTGCTCACAGCGCGAACTGGTTGAAGGATGTCCTGGGTCCTGACCTTTTGGTTGGCGATCCCGAAAAGAACGTTGTGCTTCCGACCGCGATCGGTGCGCTCCGTCCGACGAGCCTGTACCAGCCCTCGATGGAAGCGGGTATTCCTGCAGACGGAGCCTCGTACCTGATCGTCGGTCTGCGTCGACTGAAGGATTTCTACCCGACCCTCGCTGCCGAAAACCTCTCGCGCCAGACCACACCGAATGGCGAACCGATCAAGGCGCGTTCGTTGATCGTCGACGTCGAGATGCGTGCAGACGAGGCCGATACGACCGGTACGAACCATGCGCGCACATTGGATCGAGTCGAGAAGCGCACCAAGCTGGTTGAGGCCATCAAGCCTCACGTTCGCGAAGGTGAAATCATCGGCCTTCCCGCCGTGCTTGGTCTCGATGACCTGAACGCCTGGAAAGACATTGCTGACCAGCTCGGACACAAGGTCTTCGAGATCCCGATGCAACCGCCATCAATCCCCGGTATGCGTATGAACCAGGTCCTGACCGCTTTAGTGAAGGCTGAAGCGCGCTTCATTCTCGGGTCTGCCGTGAAGGGCATCGAAACTGACGGCCAGAATGTCACCGCCGTGACGATCGGGACCGCCGGTCACTCGACGCGCATCGAAACGAAGAATGTCATCCTCGCTGGTGGCGGTTTCGAATCCGGCGCACTCGATATGGATTCCTACGGGAAGGTCACCGAAACGATCCTCGGCCTGCCGGTTCTCGGCGCTGAGGGCCAGCTTCTCCACGGTGACTTCTGGGGTAGCGACCAGCCGATCTTCCTCGCCGGCCTTGACGTTGACGATGAGATGCACCCGCTGGACGCAGCCAAGAAGCCCGTCTACACCAACGTTTACGCAGCCGGCGGAAACCTGGCTGGCGCAACCCGTTGGCGCGAAAAGTCAGGTGAAGGCATTGCCCTTGCCTCCGCACTCCGCGCCGCCGATTCGATCCTTGGGAGCCTGAAGTGACCATCGAAGAAATGAACGTACTGTCCCTGACCGACGAAGACTTCGGTCTGCGCTCCACCCTCGACTCCTGCGTCAAGTGCACGATCTGTGAAACCCAGTGTCCGGTCATGCGCGTGACCGATCTGTTCCCGGGCCCGAAGTACTCCGGCCCGCAGGCAGAGCGCTACCGCAAGGCAGGGCAGATCGTCGATTCGTCGATCGATTACTGCTCGTCGTGCGGCACTTGCACGCTGGTCTGTCCGCAGGGCGTGAAGGTCACCGAGATGATCCACCACGCTCGCACCGACATGAAGAAGGAAAAGGGCATTCCGCTTCGCGATCACCTGATTGGTCGTACCGGTTTCATCGGTACCGTCATGACCCCGGTTGCTCCGATCGCGAACTGGGCGCTCGATGTGAAGCCGATCCGTATTGCCATGGAAAAAGTCATCGGCGTTCACCGCAGCGCACCGATGCCGAAGGCCGCCGGTCGCACCTTCGAAGGCTGGTTCAAGAAGCACACGCCGCTGGAAGGTTCTGGCCGCAAGGGCCAGGTCATCTTCTTCCACGGTTGCGCAGGCCAGTACTTCGAGGTCGAAACGTCGATCCACTCGGTCCAGGTTCTCGAGTACCTCGGGTACGAGGTTCTGGTTCCGCCACACGGCTGCTGTGGTTTGGCATTGCAGTCGAACGGCCTGTACGACGAGTCCCGCAAGTACGTCTCGAAGCTGACAAACGATCTGCGCAAGGCCAATCGCAACGCGCCGATTATCTCCGCTTCCGGTTCGTGTGCGGGCATGCTCCGCCATGAGGCAAACGAGATCCTCGAGATGGATACTCCGGAGCTGAAGGACGTGGGCTCGCGTATGTGGGACATTTGCGAATTCCTCATGCACCTGCACGAAAAGGGCGAGTTGGATCTGAACTTCCAGCCGATGGACATCACCATCCCTTACCATGCACCGTGCCAGCTGAAGTCTCAGGGTCTCGGCCTTCCGGCCGTCGAACTGATGGAACTGATCCCCGGTGTGAAGGTCAAGGAATCGAACCAGCCTTGTTGCGGTATTGCTGGTACCTACGGCATGAAAAAGGAAAAGTACGACATTGCCCAGGCAGTCGGAAAGCCTGTCTTCGACTTCATCAAGCAGGTCAACGTTGAACTGGCCGCGTGCGACACGGAAACGTGCCGTTGGCAGTTGCGCACCGCAACGGGTGCGAACGTTGTTCACCCGATCTGGCTGATCCACAAGGCGTACGGCTTGCATAGCTGAACGTTGAATACAGGCGAGTGAGGCGGTGCGAACCCACGTGGTTCGCACCGCCTCACTGCAATCAGGGCTTAATTTCCTTCAGATACGGCACCGTTTCTTCGTAGCGACGATACGATGAAAGACCACACGACGCTAAGGAGGAGTCATGCCCCCCCGTTTTGTCCGATCCTCGCAGACAACGCGAAAGCCATTAGTCGCCACCGCCCTTGTAGCGATAACAAGTCTGCTTTTAGCCGGTTGCGCAAGCTCAACGATGAGTTCTGACTCCAGTGGGGCGCCCGTGGGTCAGAATTACGAGTATGGCACCTCTTCGAGCGAGGCGAGTAACTCAGACTCTGACTCTTCGTATGACTCGAACAGAGAATCGCAAGGAACAACGGTTGAAGCTCAAGTGATCGTCACCGGTAATATGAGCCTCGATGTTGCTGATCCCGCTGAAGCGTTAGCTCATGCCTCCACTATCGTCACTGAAGCGGGTGGCTCAGTTGCTCATTCTTCCCTGAAGGGAGAATCGGATTCACCGTGGGGCAACGCAACATTCAAGATCCCAGCAAATAGCTTCGAAGAAACTCGTCAGAAGCTTGCAGAATTGGGGAAGGTCACTGATCAATCGACTGATACTGCCGATGCGGGGGCTGAAGTCGCTGACCTTGACGCTCGCATCACAGCGTTGAAAGCATCCATCGCCCGCCTTACCACTTTGATCGATCAGGCAGAGACTACATCGGATCTCTTGGAAGCAGAACGCGAACTCACAAGTCGTCAGGAAGAACTCGACAGTCTGAAAGCGCAGCGCGCCTGGTATTCCGACCAAGTGTCGTATTCAACTCTTGAGGTTTCTTTCCATTCGACAGCGATCACTCCGGTTCCCTCAAGCTCGGCATGGGAAGAATCCTGGCAGGCGTTCTCTCAGGGAATCGCAGGACTTGTGTATGGACTGATCATGTTCGTCCCGTGGCTTATCGTGATTATTCCGATCACGCTATTTTTCGTGTGGCTATATCGCCGTAGAAGGGCTCGCCGGCGCGCGCGAGGGGAGGCAACGCCTACCATGTCTACGGAAACTGAGCCCGAGGCTCAGGGGGATCCCGTTGCTCAGGCAACGAATACGCTGGTCGCACGCAACATGTGACCGGGCAGACTAACCGCTGATGTTGAACTCTCGCCGGAGGGATGTGAGGGACAAGCCACGTGGGCTGGCTCGGCTCTCAGTCGTAATTTCAGCTACGATAAACACCAACGTTGATCCGGCCTGCGCTACACGGCGCGGGGTATCACCGGGGAGTTTTCGGAAGAACCGGGCGCGCTCGCAGTGCGCCCACAGTAGAACCGAACGGGTGAGCCCGTTACAGCGAATAAAAGAAGCGGCTTTGCTCCTGCGGCGCGCACGCATCGGGGTGGTAGAGCAAGCGGGGTGGTACCGCGGGTCCCAGTGAAGCTGGTCCTCGTCCCTGTGAATCGAACAGACGAGGACAACAATGACGAAGCACGGCTTTTACCCGCGTCACCGCGACAACGAGGTGGACGCAAGCCCGTCCTTCCCGCAGATGGAAGGCGAAACCCTGGCCTTTTGGGCCGATAACGATACCTTCCGTAAGTCCATTGAGGCGCGCCCTGCTGGCGAAGGCGGTCAGAACGAGTTCGTGTTCTACGACGGCCCACCCTTTGCCAACGGACTTCCGCACTACGGTCACCTTCTGACCGGCTACGTCAAGGACGTTGTTGGTCGCTACCAGACAATGCTCGGCCACCGCGTTGAACGCCGTTTCGGCTGGGACACGCACGGTCTGCCCGCTGAACTCGAGGCGCAGCGTATCCTCGGCATCGAAGATGTCACTGAGATCACCCGCGAAGGTGGCCTCGGCATCGAGAAGTTCAACGAGGCCTGCCGTTCGTCTGTTCTTCGTTACACGAACGAGTGGGAAGACTATGTCACCCGCCAGGCTCGCTGGGTTGACTTCTCCGACGACTACAAGACGCTCGACCCGAACTACATGGAGTCGGTCATCTGGGCATTCAAGACTCTCTATGACAAGGATCTTGCCTACCAGGGCCACCGCGTTCTGCCGTACTGCTGGCACGACCGTACCCCGCTGTCCAACCATGAGCTCAAGATGGATGACGATGTCTACCAGGATCGTCAAGACAACACGGTCACCGTTGGTATGCGCCTCGAAGAGCCTCTTGTTGAGGGCTCTGACAAGGGTGAACTGGTCCTGATCTGGACTACGACCCCGTGGACCTTGCCGTCGAACGAAGCTGTCGCCGTTGGCCCGACCATCGACTACGTGGTCGTGCGCGTTCCGGCTGACCTCGAGTCCCCGGTTGCCGGCCAGGATGTCGTTGTCGCTCAGGGGCGTCTTGGCGCATACGCGAAGGAACTGGGCGAAGAACCGCAGATCGTGAAGACCTTCAAGGGGAGCGAGCTTGCGGGCAAGCATTACTTCCCGATCTTCGACTATTTCGACAACGCCGATCACCGCGCCAAGGGTGCGGCTCCCGGCCCGGACGGCTGGACGATCATCCCCGGCGATTACGTGTCGACGGAAGACGGCACCGGCCTGGTCCACATCGCACCCGCATTCGGTGAAGACGACATGTTCGTCTGCCAGGAACGCGGAATCCTACCGGTCATCCCGGTGGATGAAGGCGGTTGCTTCACGTCTGAAGTTCCCGACTACCAGGGCATGCAGGTGTTCGATGCGAATAAGCCGATCACCGTTGACCTGCGCGATGGTACTGGTCCGCTGGCCCGCGTTCCCGAAGAAAAGCGTGCCGTTCTGGTTCAGCAGAAGTCGTATGTTCACTCCTACCCGCACTGCTGGCGTTGCCGTAAGCCGCTGATCTACAAGGCTGTGTCCTCGTGGTTCGTGCGCGTCAGCGCTATCCGTGATCGCATGGTCGAACTCAACCAAGAGATCACCTGGGTTCCTGAGCACACCAAAGACGGCATCTTCGGAAACTGGCTTGCCGGCGCTCGCGACTGGTCGATCTCGCGTAACCGCTTCTGGGGTGCGCCGATCCCGGTCTGGCGTTCAGATGACCCGAACTACCCGCGTGAAGACGTCTACGGTTCTTTTAAGGAACTTGAGCGCGACTTCGGCGTGAAGGTGGATAACCTGCACCGCCCGTTCATCGATCAGCTGGTTCGCCCGAACCCGGATGATCCGACGGGCAAGTCGATGATGCGCCGTATCCCGGACGTTCTCGACTGCTGGTTCGAGTCTGGTTCTATGCCGTACGCGCAGGTTCACTACCCGTTCGAGAACCAGGAATGGTTCGAGTCGCACTACCCGGGCGACTTCATCGTCGAGTACATCGGCCAGACGCGTGGCTGGTTTTACACCCTGCACGTCCTGGCGACCGCTCTGTTCGACCGCCCGGCGTTCACGAACGTTGTCTCGCATGGCATCGTTCTGGGTGATGACGGCCGCAAGATGAGCAAGTCCCTGCGCAACTATCCGGACGTCAACGGCGTGTTCGACACCTACGGTTCGGATGCGATGCGTTGGTTCCTCATGAGCTCGCCTGTCGTCCGCGGTGGCAACCTCATAGTGACCGACACGGGTATCCGTGACACGGTTCGCCAGGTGCTACTGCCGATCTGGAATACCTACTACTTCTTCACTCTGTACGCGGGGGCAGCGAATGGGGGCAAGGGGTACGAGGCCACGGCCTGGGACCTCAACGACAAAGCGGTGGTTTCCAGCTTGTCGAAGATGGACCGCTACCTGCTGGCACGCACGCGCTCGCTCGCAGCCGATGTCAAGGCTGACTTGGATTGGTATGACATCGCGAAGGCATGCGAGCACGTCCGCGATTACCTGGATGTTCTGACGAACTGGTACGTGCGTACTCAGCGCCAGCGTTTCTGGGAGGAGGATTCGGCTGCGTTCAACACGCTGTACACCGCTCTTGTCCGTCTGTCTGAGATTGCAGCTCCGTTACTCCCGTTGCTCAGCGAGGAAATCTGGCGCGGTCTGACCGGTGGTGAGTCTGTCCACCTGGTTGACTTCCCGGTGATCTCGGATCTGGTTGCTGACGACGCACTGGTGTCCGCAATGGACGAGGTCCGCGACGTTGTGTCGACGGCACACGCCCTGCGTAAGAACCATCACCTGCGCGTTCGTCAGCCACTTGCCGGCATGACGATCGTCTCTGAGCAGGCGGGTGCGCTCGGCCAGTTCGCTGACCTTGTTGCATCCGAGGTCAACGTCAAGGACGTTCGCTTCCGAACGCCGGAAGAATCCGGTTTGCGTGCGAACATCGAACTGTCGCTGAACCCGCGCGCCTTTGCTCCCGAGCTCCGTAAGCTGACGTCTTTGCTGTTCAAGGCGCAGAAGTCGGGCGAGTGGACCGTGAACGAAGACGGTAGCTGTGTTTTTGCGACCGTCCAGCTTAATGGCCAGCCGGTTGTTCTGACCGGCGAGCAGTTCTTAGTGGCCACCACCGTGGACGCTGAAGAAGGCCAGGCGGCGGACGTCATGAGCAATGGCACGGTGGTCCTGCTTGATACAGAGCTGACCGCGGAGCTGGAAGCTGAAGGCTACGCACGTGACGTGATCCGCGCCGTGCAGGATGAGCGTAAGAACGCCGGCCTGCATATTGCTGACCGCATCACGCTGAACCTCGTTGTTCCTACTGATCGCGTGGACGCCGTGAACGCGCACACTGAAATGATCGCCCACGAAACGCTCGCCCTTCAGGTGAACGTGGAAGCCGGCGAGAAGCTCACGGTGAGCGTCGCAAAGCACTGATCATTTGATCGCGTGACTCGGGGCTGGGATCACATCACTACGAAGTGCTCCCAGCCCCGAACCGTATAAAATAGGCGGGTCGCTTTTTAACTGCGCGCACTTTCGATGCGCCGGGCAACATGTGCTCTGGAGGCCCTCATGTCGAACGATCACTCCGCATTCTTTGGCGATAGCGAGGAAGAAGCGGTTGCAGGCTCAATCCCTGCGGATCTGATTCCCTACCTTGAAGCGGCTGACGAGCCCGATGAGGTGGCATTGACTGACGTAACGGATCACGGGCAAGATGCCGAAGAGGCTGAACTGCAAACTGCTCTGCGGAACCTCGTCGAATCCTCCTTGCTACTTGGCCCCGATCCTTCGATTCTCGCAGAACTGGAAGGCGATATCGACGAAGACTTTGCCGACGACGCCGAGGCAGCGCGCGCAGAACACGAAGAAGCTCTCGCGAAGGCTGCAGATTCGGTTGAGCTGGATGCTACGGTGGCTCAGATCTACGAATCAATCGTCGAGCGCGCACCCGAACACGACATTGAGCCGAGCTTGGATCGCATCCGGATGCTGCTCGATATCCTGGGCGATCCGCAGAATACATTCCCGACCGTGCACATTACGGGTACGAACGGCAAGACATCGACCGCACGCATGATCGATGCGGTGCTGACTGCGTTCGGCGTGCGCGTCGGACGATTTACGTCTCCGCATTTGATTGATGTGCGTGAGCGAATAAGTATCGAAGGCATACCAATTTCCCGCGAAGCCTTTATCGCAGCCTGGAACGATATCGCGCCCTACGTCGAGATGGTCGACACGAAGTCGGTTGCTGCCGGAGGAGTACGCCTGTCGTTTTTTGAGGTCTTTACTGCTCTAGCGTTGGCAGCGTTTGCGGACCACCCGGTCGATGCTGGCGTCATCGAGGTCGGCATGGGTGGAACGTGGGATGCCACGAACCTCATTGAGGCCGGCGTTTCTGTGATCATGCCGATCGATCTGGATCATACGAAGTGGCTGGGCTCCACGATCCGTGAAATCGCAGAAGAAAAGGCCGGGATTATCAAGCCCGGTCAGATTGTCGTGATCGCCGAGCAACCCGAAGAAGCACTAGAGGTCCTATTGGACCGCGCCCGCGAAGTTGATGCGATCGTCCGCCTTGAAGGCCGAGACTTCGAGCTCCTTGATCGCCAGATGGGCGTTGGTGGTCAGCTGGTTACTGTCCGCACTCCTTCCGCCACCTATACTGACGTTTTCGTTCCGCTCTTTGGCGAGCATCAGGCCCACAACGCGGCGGCAGCTCTGGTTGGAGTCGAAGCGTTCATGGGCGGTCGCGCCTTGGATGCGAAGATCGTCGAAAATGGCATGATGACGGCGACTTCACCGGGACGCCTGCAGGTTGTGCGCACATCCCCGACAATTCTTGTCGACGCTGCACATAATCCCGCAGGTGCTCGCGTCCTTGCCGATGCTCTTGACGATTCCTTCGCATTCGCTCACGTTGTCGGCGTCTATTCGGCGATGGGAGACAAGGACATCGAGTCCGTTCTGGCCGAAATGGAACCGCATCTGGATTCGATTGTCATCACCGAAATGCCCGGCGAACGTGCTGCGAATATCCAACAATTGCGCGAAATTGCAATCGATGTCTTTGGTGAAGACAGGGTGGAAGTACGCGACAATCTTGGCGAAGCGGTCGACCGTGCGGCGACCCTTGCTGAAGTCACCACTGACCCCGCAGACAAATGCGGCGTGGTCGTCTTTGGCTCGGTCGTTCTTGCAGGCCACATGCTTGATCTTGCTGGCATTCGTCCATAGAGGTCAGTGAGCCGTCTTTTTGCTAGTCGAGTAGCAAAAGTCGTGGCACCATAGTCCCAGAGCATGACCGCTCTGTTTTGATGCAAGGAGGCACGATGAAGAAGCTGGTCAATGACGTCCACAACGTCGTCAAGGAAACCCTCGAAGGGTTTGCTCTGGCGCATGCGGATATGGTGGAGGTTCACCTCGATCCCGATTTCGTTACCCGCGCAACCCCGAAGGATAACGGCAAGGTCGGTCTGGTTTCCGGTGGTGGCTCTGGTCACGAACCGTTGCACGCAGGCTTTGTCGGCCTGGGCATGCTGGATGCTGCCGTTCCTGGCGCCGTTTTCACGTCCCCGACCCCGGATCCGATCCTCGAAGCCACAAAGGCTGCCGATCGCGGTGCAGGCGTCCTGCACATCGTGAAGAACTATACCGGCGACGTCCTCAACTTCGAGACCGCCGCCGAAATGGCTGAAATGGAAGACATCGAGGTCCGTTCCGTTGTCGTCAATGATGACGTCGCGGTCGAAGACTCGCTGTACACCGCAGGCCGTCGTGGTGTTGCCGGCACCGTCTTTGTTGAGAAGCTTGCCGGTGCAGCCGCAGAACGTGGCGACGACCTTGACAAGGTCACCGAAATCGCTCAGCGTGTGAACGACGAGATGCGTTCCATGGGCCTCGCACTTGGCCCGTGCACGGTTCCTCACGCAGGCACCCCCTCCTTCGATCTTGGCGAAGACGAGATCGAGCTCGGCATCGGTATCCACGGTGAACCCGGTTACCGTCGTGGCAAGATGGAAACCGCTGACGCACTGGTGGAAGAGCTCTATATCAAGGTTCGTGATGACCTGAAGCTTGAAAAGGGCCAGCGTGTGATCACCCTGGTCAACGGAATGGGTGGCACACCTTCGTCCGAGCTCTACATTTGCCATCGTCGACTGGCTCAGCTGCTGGAAGCAGACGGCATTAAGATTGCTCGCACAATGGTGGGCAACTACGTGACCAGCCTTGAAATGCCTGGCGTTTCTGTCTCCCTGCTCCGCGTGGATGACGAAATGCTTGAACTGTTCGATGCGCCGGTGGCAACACCGGCATGGAAGTGAGGGACTAGATGGCGCTAGATACTGCATGGGCAATGCGCTGGATTGCGCTTACTCGCGTAGAGATTGGTGCTCAGCGTGAATACTTGATCGATCTGGACCGCCAGATCGGCGATGGTGATCATGGTGAGAACCTCGATCGTGGGTTCGGCAAGGTCATGGAAGCCTTCGAAGCAACGCCTCCGACTAGCGTTCAGGACTGCCTGAAGATCGTTGCGAAGACTCTGATGTCGACGGTCGGTGGGGCTGCTGGTCCTCTGTACGGAACAGCTTTTCTGCGCGCAGCAAAGGTTGCTGTCGACGAACCTCTGACCGCTGAAGCTGTTGCTGCCCTGATCGGCGGTGCTCTCGCTGGCATTCAGGCTCGTGGCAAGGCAGAGCGTGGCGAGAAGACCATGGTCGATGCCTGGGGTCCGGCGTATGACGCAGCTAAGGCTGCTGCAGAATCTGGCGCCACACCTGAACAGGTTCTGGCGGTTGCTTCCGAGGCCGCTCATAAGGGTGCTCTTGCCACTGAACCTCTTCAGGCAACCAAGGGTCGTGCTTCCTACCTGGGAGAGCGTTCCAAGGGACATCTTGATCCGGGTGCTATGTCGTCCGCGATCATCCTTGCGAAGGCGCTTGAAGCAGCTGAGGAGGAATGATGGCGCGCGTTGCATTTGTCATCGCAAGCCATTCGGATCTTCTGGCTCGTGGCGTAGTCGAACTTGCCCGGCAGATGGCTCCCGAGGTTTTCTTCCAAGCCGCGGGTGGTACTGATGAGGGCGGGATCGGTACATCCTTCGACAAGATTGATGCTGCTGTCAGCGCCTGCCTCGATGAGGTTGGCGATGGCGATGGTGCAGGTGTCTTGATCCTGACAGATCTTGGTTCAGCCACGATGACGGTTGAATCGGTTCTGGATTTTGCTGACGATCCCGATCATCTGAAGTTCATTGAAGCTCCGCTTGTTGAGGGTGCTGTCGCGGCTGCGGTGCGCGCTCAATTGGGTGATTGCCTGAATGACGTTGCCGATGCTGCGCGTAATGCGATCGGACCAATGATCGAGCTTCACTCTATGCATCAGGATCGCCAGACTTCTTCAGCTCCAACCGATGGTGTCACGGACACGGCAGTTGTTGCTGATCCGGTTGGTCTGCATGCTCGTCCGGCAGCTCTTCTGGCTCGTCTTGCAGCCACATTTGATGCCGAGATTCTTGTGAATGGAACAGATGCCGCTTCCGTTCTTGAAATCATGGCTCTCGGTGTGAAGCAGGGCGAAACGGTTGAACTGCGGGCTACTGGTCCGCAGGCAGCTGAGAGCATTGTTGCTCTCAAAGAGATGATCGAAAACGTTTCGTGATGCGGTGTGGCTGTGGTGGATATTCATCCGAGTACCGCCACAGCCACGTCGTGTGAACGATGATGCGATCATCGGTTACGATATTGATTCCTTGAACAACGTGTAATGAAAGGAGGGCGAATGCCAACTCCTGATCTGCTCGACCCGAATAAGGAACACACTCTGATCCTGGTCAAGCCCGATGGGTTTGCTCGCGGTCTGACTGGAGAGGTTCTGCGTCGCATCGAAGCGAAGGGCTATGTCCTGAAGGGCCTGAAGATTAAGAAGGCCTCTAGGGAACTCCTTGAAGAGCACTACGCGGAGCACCGTGAGCAACACTTTTTTAACGGAATGGTTGATTTCATGAGCTCGGGCCCGCTCGTTGCCATCGTGGTTGAAGGTGACCGCGTGATTGAGGGTATGCGTATTCTCATGGGCACAACAAACCCGACCTTGGCTGCTCCTGGAACTATTCGTGGCGATCTTGGACGCGACTGGGGTTCGAACCACGTGGAGAACGTTGTTCACGGTTCAGATTCCCCGACTTCTGCTGAGCGTGAGATCGCACTGTGGTTCCCTGAACTGTGTTGCTGAGACTATCTTGTATGAGCGTGAACCTGTCCGAGGAGCACGCATGACATTATGAAAAAGTGGTGTTTGCATCTGCAGGCGCCACTTTTTCTTATTCTTCCCACAGTTTCCACGTATCCTTGACCCGTGCACTTAAAGAACCTGACGCTACGCGGGTTTAAGTCTTTCGCATCTACGACGACGTTGAAGCTTGAACCCGGGATCACCTGTGTCGTGGGTCCGAACGGTTCGGGTAAGTCGAACGTTGTGGATGCACTTGCCTGGGTGATGGGCGAGCAGGGCGCGAAGAGCCTGCGTGGCTCTAACATGTCGGACGTTATTTTCGCCGGCACATCGGGACGTCCGGCTTTAGGGCGTGCGCAGATTGATCTGACGATCGATAACTCAGATGGCGCTCTTCCCATCGAATACACGGAAGTAACGATCACCAGGACACTGTTCCGCGGTGGGGGCTCCGAATACGCAATTAACGGTTCACCTGCTCGACTGCTTGATATTCAAGAATTGCTGTCCGATACGGGCATGGGACGTCAGATGCACGTCATCGTGGGGCAGGGGCGCCTCGACTCGATCCTTCAAGCAACCCCGGAAGATCGTCGCGGGTTCATTGAAGAGGCTGCCGGTGTGCTGAAGCATCGCCGGCGTAAAGAGCGTGCGCTGAAGAAGCTCGCTGACATGGATCAGAATCTCGTGCGTGTTCTGGACCTGACTGAAGAGATCCGACGCCAGCTGGGTCCTCTTGCGCGCCAAGCGAAGCAGGCGCGCAAGGCCTCGTTGATCCAAGCACGAGTGCGAGACGCGAAAGCTCGCTTGCTCGCCGACGATCTTGTGAACGTGCGCGAGAAGCTTGAACGTCAGTCGCATATTGATACCCGTCTCGAAGAGCTGAAGCGTGCGCATGAAACCAAGATTGCGGATCTGCGGGCATCAATTGAGGAAAGCGAACGCAATCAAGAAGCTCGCGCTCGCAATGCGAATGACGTGACGCGAGTCTGGCAGGAAGCGACCAGCGTCCATGAGCGTGCGAAGACGACGCTCGCAATCTCTGCCGAGCGCGTCAAACAGTATTCGCGCCCCGAAGCTACACCGACGGGTGAAGACCCGGATGTCTTGGACCAGAGGGCATTAGCTGCTTCGAATGAGGACGGGGACCTTCTCCAGCGTGTTCAGCAAGCCCAACGTGAATTAAGTAGCCTCGTACGCGCCAAGGAACAAGCGGAAGACGAAGATCAACGCGCAGCCAAAGAACTCGCCAGGGTCAACGCACTCGTCGCTGACCATCGTGAGAAAGTGGCGCGCCTGACGGGTGATGTTGGGAGTGCTCACGCCCGATTGGAAGCCGGTGAAGCGGAAGCCGGTCGTGCTCGTAGCGCGCTCGAAGCTGCACTCGCGCGAGCTGAAGAAGCGAAGAAAGCCGTTGAGGACGCGCCCGAAGAATCGGGTGGCGATTTCGATGTGAGTCGCGCGCATGCGCAGGCGGGCATCCATCGTGATCAGGCACGAGCAAAAGTTGATGCCCTCCTTGCCGCTGAACGCGAAGCTCGCGCCGATCGTGCTCACTGGGAAGCGCGTCGTGATGCCCTGACCCAGCTTCTTGCGCGTGACGATGACACGGCTCACCTGCTCGATCGTGACCACGTGCTGGGTGCCGTCCAGGATTTCGTGAACGCCCGCCAAGGAACCGAGAACGCGATCGCGACGCTACTTGGCCCATTTGCGGACGCCGTCGTCATGGATTCCCTGGATTCTGCGCTCACTCAAGCGCGCGACGCCCAGGAGTCCAATAGTGGCCAGTTACGGATGATGATCGCGAATGGGGACGAGGTCGCGCCTGCCAAGCAGAAACTACCCGAGGGCCTGACGTGGGCGCGAGAGTGCGTGACACCAGACCCGAAAGTCGCAGCGAGCGTTTCAGCCTTGCTTTGTGGCGCAGTAGTTGCCAACGATCTTGATGCTGCCCAACGTGGCATTGCGATCGACACAGTGGACGTTGCCGTTACATTGAGCGGAACAATGGTGACTCGTTCAGGTGTTATAGCAGCCGGACAGACAGCCGACTCATTACTTGCCATCAAAGCCCAACACGAAGCAGCCGCTACGAAGGCCGAGGCAGCACAACACACGTGCGATGCCCTCTCTGATGAACTCACGGCAGCGAATACTGCGCTGGACCTGGCAATACGCGGAGCGAACGAAGCCCTGAAAGCTCTGCGTGCCCACGACGCCCTGCAGGCTGAACGCGCTCAAAAGACTGCACGACTCCAGTCCGCGCTCGCAGCCAGTGAAGCTGAGGTAGGCCGTGGACGAGAAGCGCTCAAACGTGCCGAGGATCATGTCGAATGGGCTAAAGAACGCGTTGAAGAAGCGCGATCGAAAGTCGAAACACTGTCGGAGAGTCCCTCTGAAGACGTCGACGCAGCGCGCGATAAAGCTGAGGGTGCTGCCAGAACGGCGAAAGAAGCCCGTGAAGCGGAAACCTCAGCGCGCCTGGCATTGCGAGCATTAGAAGAACAATCCAGGCAGGCTGGCGCGCGTGCCCGAAACCTTCGCCAGGCAGCAGCAAAAGAGCGCGAAGAGCGTGGCCGTTATGCGAAGCGCGAAGCTCAACGCCAGGTTGCGTTGCGTGCTGCAACGGAGATTGAGGCCGACGCGCGTCAGGCAGTGAACGAGGCTGCCCAGCTACTTGCTATCGCCTCGGCCCGCCAGACGGCGGTTGCTGAAGAAACTCGGCAGGAAAATGAGCGCGTTGGTGCCCTGCGCTTGGCCGTGGATGAAGAAATGAAGCGCCTAGCCGACGTTACTGGCGAGGTTCAACGTGACGAAATTGCGCGCACTCAACTGGAATTGCAAGCGAGTGATGTTGAGCGTCGAGCAATGGAAGAGCTTGCGCTCGATGCTGACACTTTGATTGAAGAATACGGACCCCATACCCTGGTACCCGTTTTCCCATCGGACCCGGATGAAGAAGTCAGCGAAGAAGGCCAGCCTTTTGTTCGAAGCGAACAAGAAAAGGCTTTTGAGAAAGCTTCAAACGAGCTGGTGCGCCTGGGGCGCGTGAACCCCCTGGCTTTGGAAGAACACGATGCTCTGGCTGCTCGTCATGCATTCTTGATGGAACAGGTAAAAGACCTCAAAGAATCAAAAGCCGATCTGATGAGCATCATTACCGATGTGGATCGACTGGTTGAAGAAGCATTCGTTTCCGCATTTGAAGACACGAAGAAACAGTTCGCGCACACCTTTGACGTTTTGTTCCCCGGCGGTACAGGTGATCTGATTTTGACCGACCCAGATTCGCCTTTGACCACGGGCATTGAAATTGAAGCTCGCCCCGCCGGCAAGAAGGTCAAGCGAATGAGTTTGCTGTCGGGTGGTGAACGCTCACTCGCAGCTATTGCTTTCCTCGTCGCGATCTTTAAAGCTCGTCCATCTCCGTTCTACGTGATGGACGAAGTTGAAGCCGCACTCGACGACGTGAACTTGTCGCGTCTTCTGGCAATCTTTAAAGAGCTACGTGAAGAATCTCAGCTGATCGTGATCACGCACCAGAAACGCACTATGGAGATCGCCGATGCTCTCTATGGCGTCTCGATGCGTGATGGTGTGACAGGAGTTGTTTCCCAGCGTCTTGCGCGCTCATAATGCCGTGTTAGTGTGAGAAACCCGTGTCCGCATCTTTATGTTTTCTGCCCGCGCGATAACAAAGACAATGGGTACGCCAGATGGCGTACCCATTGTCTATTCAGTAGTCGTGGCGTGGTCAAAGAGAACCGAGACAGCAGATGATCAGTTGTCCTTGTTCAGGAAGTGACGTTCGTCGAGGATCGAGGCGCCCGACAGCATAAGGGCGTCAAGGTTTTGCGTCGCGTGGTGGGCGCAGAAGAACAGTTGGAAGCCGGATGGCATCGTGGCACGCAGCCACGCCTTCGCGCCACACTTGTCGCAACGGTCGGCGGCGTTGAGAACCGGGGCCGTTGAGGTTTCTGGCTGAAGTGAAAGCGTTGTCATGTTTCAATCACACACTAAAGAGTCGGTAATGTCGCGTTCAAAAGCGATTGTTCACCCTCGGCGCAATCCGTACGCGAGTGTGCTCATCATGCGAGCAAGTGGAACACGCGTCATCTGGAAGAATACGGCGAGGTGAAATGGCGCTCATTCAATGATTCTTTAAGATAAGCGGGTGACTTCTTCATCTGACTATTCGGCACGGCACCTCAGCGTCCTTGAAGGACTGGAAGCTGTTCGTAAGCGCCCCGGCATGTACATCGGTTCCACGGACCACCGCGGTTTGATGCACTGTCTCTGGGAAATTATCGACAATGCCGTTGACGAGGCTCTTGAAGGTCACTGCGACACGATCAATGTGCGCCTGCACCCTGACTATTCTGCGTCGGTGGCTGACAACGGTCGAGGTATTCCGGTTGACGAGGTCCCCGGTGTCGGTTTGTCAGGCGTCGAGGTCGTGTACACGAAGCTTCACGCTGGTGGTAAGTTCGGTGGCGGTTCCTATGCGTCATCGGGTGGTCTGCACGGCGTGGGTGCGTCCGTTGTGAACGCGCTGTCCGCGCGTCTTGACGTGCAGGTTGACCGCGGCTCAAAGACATGGGAAATGTGTTTCCGTCGCGGTGAGCCCGGCGAATTCGACGATTCGAAGCAACGCACCCCGAATTCACCGTTCACTCCGTTTGAAGAATCCTCGCAGCTGAAAACCGTTGGCAAGGTAAAGAAGAATGTCACCGGTACACGCGTGCGTTTCTGGGCTGACTTTCAGATCTTCCCGTCAACCGAAGGATTCTCATGGGAAGCTTTGTGTGCGCGTGCACGCCAGACCGCATTCCTTGTTCCCGGCCTGACCATCAACTGCTGGGATGAGCGCGCAGAAGAAGAGCTTCACGAGTCATTCCGCTACGACGGTGGCGTCGTTGACTTTACGAACTGGCTGGCCAGCGATGGTCCTGTGACTGACACGTGGCATATTCAAGGTGAAGGAACCTTCACCGAAACCGTTCAGGCACTCGATCCGTCAACGGGACACCTCGCTGCGACCGAAGTGGAACGCACGTGCCAGGTGGATTGCGCCTTGCGATGGGGGATTGGCTACGATACTTCACTGCAGTCATTCGTCAACATTATTGCGACCCCGAAGGGTGGCACACACGTTGCCGGTTTCGAGCAGGCTGTCTTGAAGGTGTTGCGCGCGCAGATTGATAAGAACGCGCGCAAGTTGAAGGTGGGTACCAAAGATGGGCGTCCCGAAAAGGATGATGTCCAAGCCGGTCTGACTGCCGTTGTCACCGTCCGTTTCCCCGAACCGCAGTTTGAGGGGCAGACCAAGGAAATCCTGGGTACACCACAAGTCCGTACGGTCGTGTCTCGCGTTGTCACCGACTGGCTGAATGCGAAGTTTAATTCCTCAAAGCGCGACGACAAACAGCAGACGTCTTCGCTGATGGAAAAGGTTGTCGGCGAAATGAAAGCGCGTGTTTCAGCGCGTATTCACAAGGAAATTTCGCGTAAGAAGAATGCGCTTGAAACATCCTCTCTGCCCGCGAAGCTCGCAGACTGCCGAATGGAAGATGTCTTAGAAACCGAACTGTTCATCGTCGAGGGTGACTCGGCACTGGGCACGGCAAAGGCGGCACGCAACAGCCAGTATCAGGCGCTCTTCCCGATTCGAGGCAAGATCCTGAACGTCCAAAAGGCATCGACAGCGGATATGCTGGCGAACGCGGAATGCGCGAACATTATCCAGGTCATTGGTGCAGGATCA
This sequence comes from Pauljensenia sp. UMB0895, assembly GCF_030218905.1. Taxonomy (NCBI): domain Bacteria; kingdom Bacillati; phylum Actinomycetota; class Actinomycetes; order Actinomycetales; family Actinomycetaceae; genus Pauljensenia; species Pauljensenia sp. UMB0895. The sequence continues at coordinate 237,970 of NZ_JASOQR010000013.1, forward strand.
GGTCGAACTTTCGATCTTGATTCCGCCCGCTACGGCAAGGTTATTTTGATGACCGATGCTGACGTCGATGGCGCGCATATTCGCACGTTGTTGCTCACCCTGTTCTTCCGCTATATGCGCCCCATGGTCGAAGCTGGCCGAATTTACGCTGCTGTTCCACCGTTGCACCGCATTGAAGTGAGCGCTAAGGGACGCAAGCCTCGCGAACTGATTTACACGTATTCCGAAGATGAACTCCACAAGAAGCTTGCTCAACTGCGTAAGGCGGGGCGGACATGGAAAGAACCGATCCAGCGCTACAAGGGCCTGGGTGAGATGGACGCGGACCAGTTGGCTGAAACCACCATGGATCGCGCGCATCGTTCCTTGCGACGCATCACCCTTGATGATGAAGACGCTTTGCGCGAAGCAGAAGATGTGTTCGAACTGCTGATGGGTTCCACGGTGGGACCGCGTAAGGATTTCATTGTCGAAGGATCCTCTGGCATCGACCGCATGCGCATCGACGCCTGAAAACTCCCTGTCGCCCCATCGTGTTGGGCCTCGTCTTTTCGCACCGTGTGTATTGAGCACCTGGCCGCTGAGACCTAGCGCAGAACCTTCCCGCGTATGTGACCAAAGACCCGATGCGCACGTACACTAGGATCTATGACTGGACTTGCGCAACGTTTGAAGCCACCAGCCTCAGTTTCGTATCCGGGCACCCACATCGGATTGAGGTGGCGTTCGATGATCGCCTCCGACGCTCCGGGTGTTTATGACGTGATTCGTCAGGTTGAGGCTGCTGATGAGATGCATCATCGTATGAGTGCATCCGACATCGCCGACATGGTGGAAGGTCGCACGCAAGATTTCTGGATCGATGCGCTTGTCGGTATCGATTCAGACAATCGTATTTGCGCAGTCGCAGCCGTTCGAGTCCTCACTTCGCTCTCAGATCATGCTGCCGCCGAGGTCAACGCCTACATTCATCCGCATTGGCGTGGACGTGGATTGGGCCGAGCTCTCCTCTACTGGCAAGATGGCCGTGCCCGTCAAATGCTGGTCGAAACATTCGGAGCGGACTCGAAGGTCCCCGCATCAATTTTCAACGTCGTTGATGCCCACATGACGGATCGTCGTCGTTTGTATATTGCGGCGGGCTTCTACGCGAAGGCTACGTTCCAAGTGATGTACCGCGAGCTTCTAGGGGCTGAAAAGGCTCGGAAGCCTCGCCACGGCTATTCGATCATTCCGTGGTCCGATGTTGATATGGGGAGCGCGAAAGCACTGTACTTGCGTTCTTTCGCTGAGCACACCCTGCCCTACTTGCACGAGGCCTGGTGGGAAGAATCTACCTCGAATTTGGATCCTCGCTGGTCGTTCGGAGCAGTATCTGAGCAGGGTGAGCTGGCTGGCTGTTTCGTCGTGGGACGCCCCGTTGAACGGTGGGCCGCGACCGGTAAGACAGAGGCATACGCGGAACTTCTGGCCGTTGATCAATCGCATCGTGGGCACGGGCTTTCAACCGCGTTGATTGGTGCAGCGGTGGCGGCGGCCGCTGAATCGGGAATGTCCAGGATCGGATTGGATGTGGATACGAAGAATACGTCGAATGCCCATGCCATCTACGAGCACCTCGGTTTCCTTGACGGGCCCGCGCAGGTTTTCTATTCGATTGACCAATAAGGTGTCCTGCGGGTTAGCGTGCCCGTGGGCGAATACGGGGACGTGAATATCTCACAATCTGGTGTTGACAAGAAAGGACGCGCATGGCTGACAATGCGTTGACGGGTGAAATCCCGCTGGCTCGTCGTACAGGCGCATCCGACGACGTGCCATTCCCGCCGTCCCATCATGGGATTGTCTGGGAAGAGCTCAGCATGAATCGCCTGCATGAATTGGCGACGCTGATTGCGCGCATGGAAGCGCAGGATAATCCTCCATATCGCACCAGTGTCGACGAAGTCGAAGAGATGCTGTCGGCTGAAGGCTGGCGTGGGCTGGCCGGTATGACGACTCGTGGTATCGCGAAGGGACGCATGGTCGCTTACGGTCGCGTTGCAATGCGCCAGAGTGGTCGTGTGGAGTGCCTGTGCGACGGAGGCGTTGACCCGTCGTTCCGTCGCATTGGCTTGGGCAGTTCGCTGGTTGAATGGCAGGAAGCAGTTTCGCGTCAGATGCTTGCTACAGCGGATACGGATGCGCCGGCTCAGATCACCATGCTTGTCGAGGCGGGTGAAAATGAGCTGGAAGAGCAGCTTCAGTTGCGTGGCTTCCACTGGACCCGTTCGTACTATGAACTTCGTGCGGATCTGTCCCAGATTCCTCCGACTCCGGATCTTGGCCGTTATTTGACGATTGAACCTTGGTCGGATGAGTGGGATGAACCGGCGCGTCACGCCGCGAATCGGCTCTCCGAGATTGAGTGGGGTAGTCCTGCCCTCACTCGTGAACAGTGGCTGATGGGACGTACTTCTTTCGTCCCGCAGTGGTCGTTCGTTGCCGTGGACCGCAGGGGTGACCGTCCGTGCGTGGTTGGTTTCCTCCTTGCCTCGAAGTACGTCCAGGACTGGGTTGCTCTTGGTTGGCGCGAAGGCTATATCGACCAGATGGGTGTCTTGGAAGAGGCGCGTTCGGATCGCGTCGTCGATGCCCTGATTACGTCGTCGATGCGCGCGATGGCAGCCGATGGGATGGATCGTATCGGCGCTGGGCTCGGAAGCGCGAATCATTCCAGAGCGCTTGCCGTCTACGATTATTTGGGTTTTGCGACGGTGGGTCAGACGCGCTTGTACGCGATCGATGTGTGACGAGGCCGCGCCGGCACTTTCGCGCCGGCGCGAACCGTTGTAGCGCCTTAGCCGATGAGGGTGATTGGAAGAACCACGGGAGTACCTGACCCATCGCGACGTTCGTCAACGTCGGGCAAGTCAACGGGGGAGCCATCAGCTGAGGCGCCTCGAGGTCGACGGTCACCCACCCACGCCAAGTCAATGCGATCCTCACCGCGCAGGAAACGCTGGGCGCGGACGCCTTGACCACCGCGACCCTTGACCGGGTAGAGCTCCAGCGGAGTTACCTTAGCGGTCGTCTGACCCGTTCCCGGCAGTGCTCCTTCAGCTGCTGCGACGGTGACGACGAAGGAGTCTGATGATACTGACAGAGCCCAGAATCCGAGTGCTTGGGCACCATCGTTAAGCTTCATACCAGCCATACCAGCGGCGGTGCGACCCTGCGGTCGTACCTTCGATGCCGGCGTACGAAGAAGCTGCGCGTCGGTTGAAACAAAGACAAGATCGTAGTCGTCGGCACACGGTCCGAAACCAACTAGACGATCACCGTCATCCAGTGTGATGACTTCCCATTCGTCACGGGCAAGTACATCCGGCTTCAAGCGCTTCACGGTGCCGTGGGCAGTACCCATCGCATACACCTGGTCTGATGCGGGATCAAGCAAACCGATCGCGGGAGAATTCGTGTGCAAGAGCAGAGATGCGGGCGTGGCTGCGGCCAGCGACAATCCTGTATCGAAGCGGGGGAGCGCGGGTAGGTCCACGACCTCTATGCGGTGAGCAACACCGTCTGCTGTAACAACCGCGATCTGAGAACGTGCGGTCGACGACAATTGTGCTATCCACCCGTCGTGGCTGGCACGAGGCCCCGGTTCTAGCGGGTCTCCGCCTTCAATTCGAGCCAGACCACCGTTCGATGACAGCACAACGACGCACGGGTCATCAGGGATCTGCAGGTCCATTCCCTTGCCGGACTTCGATGTGGCCGGCAACGTAGCAGCCAAGGCGGCGCCACTCGTCGCCTCGTTCCCCGATTCGGCTCCGGCAGACGACAGCAGCAGAGTCCGCCGGGGAGTAGCCAGACGCTGAGCAACATCGCGCAACTCAGAGATGACCAGTCCTCGCAACATCACCGGATCGGAAAGAATCTCTTCAAGGTGTGCGATCGTTGCGTGGAGTTCATCGCGTTCGTTCTCTAGCTCGATGCGCGAGAACTTGGTCAAGCGACGCAGGCGGAGCTCCAGAATGTAGTTCGCCTGAATATCGGTCAGGTCGAAGGCAATCTTCAGTCGTTCGCGAGCGGTTTCCACGTCGAAAGACGAACGAATAATCGCAATGACGTCATCAATATCGAGGACTGCGATCAACAAACCTTCAACCAGGTGAAGGCGATCCTGAGCCTTACCCAGACGGAACTTCGTGCGTCGCGTTGTCACGTCAAGACGGTGGTTGACGAATACGCTCAGCATGTCTTTCAAACCGAGGGTACGAGGCTGACCATTGACGAGGGCAACGGCGTTGATCGAGAAGGAATCTTCAAGAGGTGTGCGCTTGTACAGCTGTTGCAGGACCGCTTCGGGGTTGAAACCGTTCTTGATTTCGATGACCAAACGCAGGCCGTGGATACGGTCAGTCAGGTTCTGAACCGACGAAATACCCTTCAGCCGCCCGGCGTTAACGTTTTCCTTGATCTTTTCGATGACCTTTTCGGGGCCGACCATGTAGGGCAGTTCGGTGACGATCAACCCCATCTTGCGTGCGCTGACGCGTTCGACTCCGACCTTTGCGCGAGTCTTGAAAGCACCGCGACCAGTTTCGTAGGCGTCTTTGATTCCATCGAGTCCGACGATGACGCCACCTTCAGGCAGGTCAGGCCCGGGCACGAAACGCATCAGGTCGGCGACGGTGGCATCCGGATGCTCAATCAGATGAATGGACGCTGCGATTGTTTCAGCAAGATTGTGCGGGGCAATATTCGTTGCCATACCAACAGCAATACCGGAAGCGCCGTTGACCAGAAGCTGGGGGAATGCCGCTGGGAGTACCTCGGGTTGCATGAACTGGTTGTCGTAGTTCGGCACGAATTCAACCGTGTCTTCATCCAAACCGGTGACAAGATCCAACGCGGAGGGAGCCATACGGGCTTCGGTGTAACGCGCGGCTGCGGGGCCGTCATCAAGAGAGCCAAAGTTGCCGTGTCCGTCGACTAGGGGAAGACGCAGGTTGAACGGCTGAGCGAGGCGCACAAGAGCCTCGTAAATTGCCGAGTCACCGTGCGGGTGAAGCTTACCCATAACCTCGCCGACAACACGCTGGGATTTCACGTGGCCCTTGTCGGGGCGAAGTCCCATCTGATCCATCTGGAACAGGATGCGTCGTTGCACGGGCTTGAGGCCATCGCGTGCGTCTGGGAGTGCGCGAGCGTAGATGACAGAGACGGCGTATTCCAAGAAGGAGGTTCGCATCTCTTCGGAGACATTGATTTCACTGATGTCTTCGTCCGCAACGGGCAGTGGTTCTACGAGGTCCTTCTTAGCCATATTCGCGATTATCACGGGCGAAAGAACCTCTGTTCGACTCCCACGCCGAACGCGGGCACAATTAGAGGGTGAACACATGGGATCGAATCAATCGAACGGGCTTTTTCCCCCAGCTTGTTACCGCATCTTTGAAGCGCGCGTTGGGTGGTCAGACGCCACGCGCCACTCTTTGCCAGGTGGATGCTGCTTTTGATCAGGGGTCGGTTTTCCGCCACCTGTCATTGGCGACTCTGACTGACAGCGTGCTGATTCATATGCATGTTGATGAACTCGAAGATGGCGGAGCCTCCGTTGGCACGGGGATCTTCCCTCTTTCCCGTTTGGGGACGGTGTCGTCGATTGAGGTCTATCGTGAGGCGATGACATCGATGTTTCCTGCGGAGCTGACCATCTCGGTTGATCTGGGGGCAATGCGTCGTAGCGAAGTTGAGCCCGCTCAATGTGGCGATCCCTCGTGCACAGCGGAACACGGTTACACGGTCGCATCTTTCCCCGATGATTTGAATTTCCGTATCAGCGTCGACGCTGATGGCGTGGATGCAATGACTGAAGCCAGGCAGTTCGTGGACCTGCTTTCATCTGCTACTCGAGCTCACCACTGATCGCCATGGTCACTTCACCCGTTTCGGTTCCCGCATGGGCAGATGTGCCTTCGCAGGCTGACCCGTGTTTGGCTGATGTTTTTGGTGCCGCTTTGGCATGTGCCGGTCTGCCTCTGGGGAACGAGGCCACTCGGGCTCGTTTGTCGCTTGACCGTGAAGAAGGGCAGCTCCTGATCATCTTGGTCGATGGCTTGGGCTATGTTCCCTTGATGTCTCACCTTGGGCACGCGTCGACCTTGCGGTCGGTGCGCGATGACATTGTGAACCTTCACACGATCGCGCCGTCGACGACAGCCGTTGCGATTACCTCTTTTGGAACGGGGGAAAAGCCTGGGAAGACGCGGATGGTGGGCTATGCGGTTGCCCGGGGGGATTCGGTGATGAATCTTCTGGCGTTTGAGAATGGTCCAGATCCTCTGGCATGGCAAGAATGTCCGACTTACTTTGAGCGCCTCAGCCAGCAGGGGGTGAAGTCCGCAGTTATTTCTCCGCCGACGTTCGCTGGTTCGGGCTTGACGAAGGCTGCCTTAAGGGGCGCACGCCACGTGGCTGGCAAAACCTGGGATGAGCGTGCCAGTGCGGCTCTGCGAGAGCTCAAGAAAGGCACGCAGGTCGTCTACCTCTACTGGTCAGAAATCGACCATACGGGCCATGGGCATGCAGTGAGCTCTTGGGAATGGTCCGATGCTCTTGAAGCCTTCGACGCCGGATTGGGGCGCCTGCTTCTTAGCCTGCCCCGCAACGTGCGTACGGTACTGACTGCTGACCACGGCATGATCGATATTGACCATGGTGCGTTGATTGATCTTGCGGATCGTCCAGATCTTGCCGACGGTGTACGGATCCTTGCCGGAGAAACACGCGCTGTTCACATTCATACCGAAGCTGGCCGTGAATCCGAAGTGATTGACCGTTGGAAGCATGAACTGAACGACGTCGCGTGGGTACTCGGTTGCGATGAATCTGCGAGCCTCTTGGGTGAAGGCCCAGGTAATCGCGAAATTGGCGCGGGTATCGCGTTCTTTAATGGACGCGCAGGCCTCGTTGATTCCAGATCACAAAAGCCGGAAATGATCGCGATGCCTGGAGTCCACGGTTCCCTGACCGAAGCTGAAATGCGAATTCCGCTGATCCGGCTTTCCTGAACCCGAGCCGTCAGCAAAAAACGAAAAACTCACGAGCATCATGTGTCGTGGGTTTCTCGTTTGAAAACGACTACTTCGACTTTGAACCGAAGACGATCTCGTCCCAACTGGGAACAGAACGACGACGAGACTTCGACTTCTTCGCGCTAGCTGGCGCTGAAGAATGAGGCTCTTCAACAAGGTTTTCAAGACCTGGCAACGACTGGTCATCGTAATCAGCATCCGAATCGGTGGACGCTTTTTTCGCGGGCGCAGTCTTCTTTGCAGAAGGAACCTTCGTGTCCTGGGTCTTCGAGTTGGGAGCTTCCTTGTCCTTTGGTGAAGAAGTAGACGCGCTCGGGATCGGCGTCGATGCGGACAGTGCATCGAGAACAGGGAACTCGGAGTTCTGCGAAGGGACCTCTTCCTCTTCCTTCGTGCGAGCATGTGCCAAGGAATAGATGCGAGCCGAAATTGAAGAATCGGTCAGCGTGGCCTGTTCGAACTCTTCGGGGTCAAAATCCTCGTCATCAAGGTCATACTCGATGTCCTGAGGCTTTCCGCGGCTCGCATTCAACTGATCAATGATCGCTTCACGTGCGCGAACTTCTTCGAGGTCTGCAGGATCCAATGCATCGGGTGCGTTCGGCTGCAGGGGAGTGAAGATTGAAGCCGCAGGAGTCGACGACTGGGTTTCAGTCAGCCACTGGGCTTCCTGATCAATAGCTTCAAGAGGACCGGTCTTCGGTAACAGCCAATTGGCGGCGTGTTCTGACGCCGACTGGATGAACGTCAAGCAAATCTGCCAGGGGCCAGCACCTTCGCGACTTGCATTCCATTCCAAAGTTGACGGATCAACACCGCGTGCGGCCAATCGATCAATGACAAGCTCACCCATCTTCGGGCCGTCCGCTACCGAGCCAATGCGCATATTCTGCGCGCGCTGGAGTGCGTATTCTTTTTCGGCCTGGATGGGGCTTTCGAAGGAACGCACCATCTCGATATCGCATGCGTGGGATGTGGCGATTTCTTCGGGAGTAGCGCCGGCACGGAGCAGGCTCTGAATCTCGCGGGGAGAGATCTGCTGACGCGCTGGGCTGGGTGCTGGCTCGAGGTGCATACGATGACGACGGATTGATCCGCGAAGCTCGTCAGTAATAGAGACTTGGTAGCGTTCCCCGTTTGGATCGGTAAAGACCAGCGTTTCGCCGTCTGCGCCGATACCGAGCAAATCGAGCTCGATCATGAGCACCTCCTACAGTTCATCAGCGAAATGTTCTCAAACTGTAGGCACTAATCGTGATTGAACGCGCCGCAAAGTCCTAAGTGGTGGCATTCGTCTCTTAACAGTGTTATATTCCCTCCGCCGATACAGTTCATGATCAGATCATGAAATAACCCGCCCGAAGGACGAAACTCATGGCTACCGATTACGACGCACCTCGTAAGAATGACGATGATGTTGCCGAAGATTCAATCGAGGAACTGAAGTCGCGTCGAGGTGACGCTGGTTCCGCTGAAATCGAAGAAGACGAGACCGAAGCAGCTGAGAACTTTGAGCTCCCCGGTGCTGACCTGTCGAAGGAAGAACTGACCGTTCACGTTATTCCCCGTCAGGATGACGAATTCACCTGCTCGTCCTGCTTCCTCGTCCACCACGCTTCTCAGCTCGCCTACGTTGACGACGCTGGGCTGCCGGTGTGCACCGAGTGCGCGGGCTGAGGCGCTATCTTGTTTTTCTCTCGAAAGAAAAAGGCTGAAGCAACCGATATTCCCGAGCTTGGAGCGCAGGTAGCACCTGAAGAAACCGTTGACCCGATTGATTTGCCGGGCCCTCGCTCGGTTGGCGAGTGCGATACGTCCAACGGCTACATCGATATGGGCTCCTTGCTTCTTCCATCCGTCCCCGGTGCCCAGTTGCGTACCCAGGTCGGCGATGACGGTCACTCCGTTCTCAAGGTTTTAATCGTTATCGGAGACTCCGGTCTGCAGATTTCTGTTGCTGCAGCACCTCGAAGCGGTGGCGTGTGGGATGAAATCCGCGAAGAGATCCGTGCCGGATTGCTGAAGGATTCTGCAACAGTCATTGATCGCGATACGCGTTACGGGACTGAGCTCCAAGCTGATATTCCAGTCTCCCTTCCGGATGGCCGGCAGGGGACCTCGCGGATGAGGATCATCGGACGTGAAGGCGACCGTTGGTTTGCGCGCATTGACATTCTTGGCCCTGCGGCTCTGAGCAATGAGGCAGGCAAAAACTTCGAGTCGATCATTGACCGGATCGTTGTCGTTCGCGACGATCAGCCACGCGCTCGCCTTGGGTTGCTCCCTCTTCACCTTCCGAACGAAGAAGTCGAGATTCCTCGTGTCTAAACACAGTTCGCGTGCGTCAGGCTTCTGGAGCGCACTCGCGCAACATTTCTCGACGGACAGTCGTCAAAAAGACGAGGCTCTGGATGAGGAACAGAGGCGAGCGCGCCGTGGAACCACTCCAATTCGTGACGTTCACAATCGTCAACACGTCACGCTTTTTGGCACGCTCATGTCAATGACCTACCCGCCTGAAGGATCACATTTCATGCTGGTTGGAACCCTGTATGACGGGACGGCCTCCATTGAACTGAGATGGCCGGGACGCGTGTCAATTCCGGGGCTGAAAGTCGGCGAACACATTGAGGTTGAAGGTACAGCAGGAATGCAAGGAGACGTGCTGACAATCATCAATCCGCTCTACCGCATCATCGCTTCGGAGAACATGTGAGCGCCTTAGATGAACACGATGAATCCACTGGCGTGACCGAGTCTGGTCCGACCTGGACGCGTCAACTCAACGAAGAATCGTTTTCTTTTACCCAGGCGGTCGGAGGCTGGCGCGGACTCACTGAATCCGTAGTGCCAGCCCTTCTCTTCGTTGTCGTTTTCATCATTTTCCACTCGGTCGTCGGCGCATCGGTCGTCGCGGGTGTCGTTGCGCTACTCGCCGTTGGCATCCGTCTTGTTCAGCGTCAGCCACTGACGCAATCGCTTTCAGGCGTCATCGGTGTAGGAATCGGCGTGGTCTGGGCTCTTGCTTCGGGCAGGGGAGAAAACTTCTACACGTGGGGCCTGATCACCTCGGCAGCTTTCCTTGTTGGCTTCCTTGCGTCGATCGTCGTAAGAAAGCCACTTGTCTCCCGGGGCGCTGGGATGTTCTGGGAACTGGAAGCTGACTGGTATCGCAAAGAAGAGTGGGCCGGCCTTAAGCGTCGAGGCCTTCTTCTTACGTGGCTTTGGACAGGGCTCTTCGCACTACGTCTTGGCATTGAGCTTCCCCTATGGCTTGCTCACATGGTTGGCCCATTAGGTATCGCGAAGCTTGTCCTAGGACTGCCACTCTTTGCCCTCGTCACATGGCTCACCTGGATGGGATTAAAACCGTTCTCTCCAACAAAGGCGGATGAGCATCCAGCCCAGGCCTCGTAGCGACGAATCGCGAATCGGGTGAAGGCGGAATTATTCTTCCGACTCGACTTCCTCTTCGTCGGCCGCTGGCGGAACTTCCACCAACGCTTGGAGAGTCGACAGAGCATTCTTCTCCGTATCGGAAATCAACAGCAACAACTCGTCACCGGACTCAAAAAGATCATCATCCGATGGCGTGAGTGGGCGACCATCACGGAGCAACGACGTCAATACGGTGCGCGGAGGCAGATCCGTGTCAGAAATGCGTTTGCCAACGATCGGGGAGCCCTCGGGCAAAACGATCGCGTACATCGATACTTCAGCAGAGTTGAACGAGAACAAACGAACCGGAATACCCTCGGACACGGCTTCTTCCACGAGAGCCGTCATAATGCGTGGGGTCGACACCGAAACATCAACGCCCCACGAGCCATTGAACAGCCACTCATTGTGAGGATTGTTCAGACGAGCAACCACTCGCGGCACCGCGAACTCGGTCTTCGCTAGCAAAGAAATAACCAGATTAGCCTTGTCATCGCCCGTCGCGGCAACCATCACGTCAGCTTCCGCAAGACCTGCTTCACGCAAAGCGTCGGGAGAACAGGCGTCAGCGAGAACCCAGTCCGCGTCAGCAACCGATGCAACGCGTAACTTATCGGGCTGCTTATCGATCAGAGTGCACTCGTGACCGTGTTCGAGAAGTTCAAGGGCGACGGAGCGACCAACCGAGCCTGCGCCTGCGATAACGATCTTCATGCGTATCAGTCCTCAAAGTTCGGGGTGGCCGTCAGAATAGAACGCAAGCGCGTCGACTCTGCTCCACCGATCGCAAAGTACAGCTGGTCGTGTTCTTGCACCACGAAGTCTTGGCGCGCTGGAACGATAGTCCCCAAACGGGATACGAAGGCAATACGCTCGCCGGTAAGTTCTTCAACTGTCGGGAAAGAAACGCCGTACCACGATGTCTCGGGCGTCGCCGTAACCAAGGAAACCTCGCCCGTGGGGTGCGTCCATGTGACCGCCGCATCCGGGGGAAGCATACGGCGCAGAACTGATTCTGCCGTGCGCTTCACGGTCGCAACCGTTGGGATGCCGAGACGCTCGTACACGTAGGCGCGTTCAGGATCATAAATTCGTGCGACAACGTGTGGCACGTGGAAGGTCTCTTGGGCGATACGCGTCGAAATAATGTTCGAGTTATCACCGCTGGAGACAGCTGCGAACGCATAGGCGTCTTTAATGTCAGCTTTCTTCAGGGCCTCGCGATCCATACCCAAGCCGGTGACGCGCTTGCCGGAAAAATCTGACGGCAGACGCGAGAAAGCTTTCGGATCAACGTCGATGACTGCAACTGAATGCCCATCAGCATCCAAAGCGGTGGCGAGGAAAGAACCAACGCGACCGCATCCCATAATGACGAAATGCACGCTCCTAAACTACCCGCATCAGCGTGCTTTCGTCACGTCTGAAGGGCTGGCCTAGAGCACATGTTCTCGGTATCACTTAAAGAGTTGCCCCAAGGAGTGCTGTTTTGACGCTAATAGGGCTACGCTTTAGCCCGTGCTGTATAACGTTTTCGCCAGAGCAAAACGTGTTCTGATCGGTCGTCCGATGCGTTCGGACGCGATGGGACACCAGCTTCTGCCTAAGCGCATTGCGCTACCGATCTTCGCCTCAGACGCGCTGTCGTCGGTCGCCTATGCCCCCGATGAAATCCTGCTGACCTTAGCGTTAGCGGGCGGTTTGGCTGCCATGCAGTCGATTTGGGTTGGTGTCGTCGTCGCTGCGGTTCTTGCAGTTGTCGTGTTGTCATACCGCCAGACCGTGCATGCTTACCCGTCGGGTGGCGGTGACTACGAGGTTGTCACAACGAACCTTGGTCGCACGTGGGGTCTGGTTGTCGCATCAGCTCTGCTGGTCGACTACATCCTGACGGTCGCCGTATCGATTTCGTCGGGTGCTGCCTACATCACGACTGCTTTGCCGTCGCTTGCGGGGCACGAGGTCCTGATCGCAGTTCTGCTTGTCATCATCTTGTCCCTGTTGAACCTGCGTGGCACGAAAGAAGCAGGTGGCGCATTTGCGATCCCGACATACATTTACATGGGTGCGATCGCGCTGATGGTGATCGTCGGCTTTGTGCAGATGGCGACAGGACACCTGGGGAGCGCACCGACAGCGCAATACGAACTGGTTGCTTCCGATCAATTCTCCTCTGGTCTGGCGGGCCTTGCGGGAGCGTTCCTGCTGATGCGCGCGTTCTCTTCCGGTTGCGCCGCTTTGACGGGCGTTGAAGCAATCTCGAACGGCGTGCCCATGTTTAAGCGTCCCAAGTCGAAGAATGCTGCTTCGACGCTTGCACTGCTCGGCTTGATTGCCGCAACAATGATGCTGTCGATCCTGATCTTGGCGCGTGCAACCGGTGTGAAGATTGTCGATGACGCCGTCGAACAGCTGACACTTAACGGCCAGCCCGTGGGTGAAGAGACGGTTGTGTCTCCCGCAATTGGTCAGATTGCTTCGGCTGTTTTCGGCCATGGATCAATCCTGTTCCTCTTGGTGACGACCGTGACCGGTTTGATTCTGGTTTTGGCAGCAAACACTGCGTTTAACGGTTTCCCGACTCTTGCGTCGGTTCTCTCCCGTGATTCCTTCCTTCCGCGACAGCTCTACAAGCGTGGCGATCGCCTTTCATACTCGAACGGCATCGTTGTTCTGGCTCTTGCAGCGATCATCTTGATCGTTGGATTCAAAGCCCAGACGACGCGCCTGATCCAGCTGTACGTGCTCGGTGTGTTTATCTCCTTCACACTTTCGCAGCTGGGCATGATTCGTCACTGGAACCGCGCTCTGCGTATGCGCCAGACCGGCTCAGAACGAGGCGCCGTATTGCGCTCGCGTGCGGTGAACATCATCGGTTTTATGATGACCGGCTTGGTTCTGCTGATCGTTTTGGCCACGAAGTTCACGCACGGTGCGTGGATTACGCTGATCATGATTGCGGTCGTCTTCTGCGTCCAACTCGGCATTCAGCATCACTACACGCAGATTCGCTCTCAGCTGCGTGTCGACGATTGGTCGGCGAAGCGTGCGCTTCCGACCCGCGTTCGTGCCCTGGTACTGGTCTCTAACCTTTCTCGCCCGTCTATGCGAGCTATTGCTGCGGCCCGCGCCTCGCAACCCTCCGCTCTGGAACTGGTGAGCGTCGTTGCCGACGATGACGAGGAAGCCCACATCCGCAAGGAATGGAAAGAATCTGGTCTACCGATCCCGTTGACCCTCCTGTCGAGCCCGTACCGCGACCTCAACCAGGTTGTGTTGCAGTACGTGCGCGGGCGTCGCCGTCGCGCTCCGGAGGAAATGCTGGTCGTGTATATGCCCCAGTTCCTTGTTCGTCATTGGTGGGAAAATGCAATGCATAATCAGACTGCATTGCGTCTTCGTCGTGCCCTCCTGTCCGTTCCCGGTGTAGTGATTACGACCGTGCCGTGGAAGCTAGGCGAAGATGACGAAGTGGAAGGTCGTCAGTTGATTAACGACCCCTTCAAGTCCGATGAGCACCATTCGAGTGCCCACGAAAATAGGCGACCGCCTTCGTTGACGACGAAATAGAATCGTTTCTTCACATCCAACTCGCTCCCGTGAGGCTTTATCGCCATCGGGGATTATCAAAGGCTTCATATGAACAAGCGCCGTTATCATCACCGCACTGCCACTCCACGCAACGAAGAGATTATTGAGTTGCGTGTTGGCGAGCCGGCTCACGGTGGCGCGTGTGTTGCCCGCGACGTTTCCGGGCGCGTGGTGTTTGTCCGTCACACATTGCCCGGCGAAAAGGTGAAGGCACGCGTGACGGCGGTGCAGAAGAACCTTGCGTGGGCTGACGCTGTAGAGATTCTTGAGGCATCTGCCGATCGTGTGCCGTCCGTGTGGCCACAGGCTGGCCCTGGTGGCGTCGGCGGTGGCGAGCTCGCTCATGTGGCGCCCGCGGCTCAGCGCGCGTGGAAAGAGACGGTTCTGCGTGGTCAGCTTCGTCGCGTTGGTGGCGAGGCTCTGTCTGCCCGCGTTGAAAATCTTGGCGGTGTTACAGTGCGTCCAGCTCCTGGGGACGAGGCCGACCAGACTTTATTGCACCGTCGAACGCGCATTGAGGTCGTCATTGATCGCGCTGGCTTGGCCGGTATGCACACCTATCGTGGCAAAGATGTCATTGCTCTAGATTCGATGCCATTGGCTTCAGAATCGATTGAACGATTGGGCCTGTGGGGTGCGAATTCGCAATGGGCTCCTTTCTTCAAGCCTGCTGATCGTGTGCGCGTTGTCGCGCCTGACGGTGGCTCTCCGGTCGTCGTGACTCCTCGCGGAACATTCAACTCACTGGGTGAAAAGCTCACGGAAACGCGATTGCCTTGGCATGTCACGGTGAACGGTGAGCAACTGGAGTACCGCGTTCGTGTTGGGGGCTTCTGGCAGACGCATGTCATGGGCGCTGAAGTTCTTGCAAACGCAGTCATGGGTGTTGCTTGTCTGTCTGAAGGCGACCGGGTGATGGAGCTGTATTCGGGTGCTGGCCTGTTCAGTGTTCCGATGGCAAAGGCTGTTGGTGCACGCGGTCGCATTGTCACCTTGGAAGGTTCTCAGGGCGCGGTCGAGGACGCAGGCGAGAACTGTGCGCCCTTTGACTGGGTTGAACCCTATGTTGGGAATGTCGACACTGAAGGTGTCCGTGAACTTGCAGCGGAGCTAGAAGGACGCCCGGACGTCATTGTTCTTGATCCTCCGCGCGCGGGTGCAGGTCGTGAGGTGACTGAGGCTATTGCTCAGTGTGGTGCATCGAAGATTGTCCTGGTTTCATGTGATCCTGCTGCCGGTGCCCGTGACATGTGCTTGCTTACCGAAGCGGGGTATGAATTGGCCAGCCTCCATGCGTGGGATTTATTTCCGCATACGCATCACCTGGAGACAGTTGCTTTGCTTCAACGCGTGAATTGACTTTGTCGGTTCTTCCCCCAGATTGATCTTCGTATCGTACGCGCTGGCATCGTTTCGTTGATCCTCGTCGCGGTTTGGCCTTGTCTCTTCTGGTAGCTGAATCGGCCACTTCGCGTTTTGGCGCTACTGTAGCGGTGCGGGAATGGGGAAGAAGTAGCCGTGAAAGTGTGGAGCAGATGGAACTCATTATTAGAGCTCGTTGAATGAAGAGTCATCTTCTGCGTGTCGCTGACGAACCCCATCTTTTTTGAACTGCGACCAGTCACTCGCCGAGGCGTCGGAAGCATACACTAGAGCTTCACGCGCCTGTCAAACGATATATGGAGCTTCATGCAACTCTTGCTTGCAGTCATTTACGTCGCCTTCATCAGCTTGGGTCTGCCAGACTCGCTGTTAGGTGCGGCGTGGCCGTCGATCTATCCGCAGATTGATGTCCCTGTTTCGTACGCAGGCATCATTTCGATGCTGATTGCAGCGGGCACCATCGTCTCCTCCCTGAACTCCGATCGCCTGACCCTGCGTTTTGGCACCGGCAAGGTGACAGCAACGAGCGTCGCGATGACCGCTGTTGCCCTTCTCGGCTTCTCCTTCTCAACGTCATTCCTTGAGCTTTGTCTTTGGGCGATTCCTTACGGTTTGGGCGCGGGTAGCGTTGACGCATCGCTGAACAACTTCGTCGCTCTTCATTACAAGTCGCGACATATGAGCTGGTTGCACTGCATGTGGGGCGTAGGCGCCAGCCTTGGCCCGTACATCATGGGGTACGCGCTCACCGGGCATGTTGGTTGGGCTGGTGGCTATCGAATCATTGGCCTGATGCAAATCGGGTTGGCGACGTTGCTCTTTATCAGTCTTCCCCTATGGAAGAAAACACCTGTCAATACCGGTGTGAGTGACGCCAACTCCGCGCCCACACATCAGGCGGATGCTGATGATCGTCAAGCGCGGCCTCGTACCCCTTTGACCCTGGCGCAGATTCTTCGCATCCGTGGTGCAAAAGCAGTTATGCTCACATTCTTCTGCTACTGCGCGATCGAAGCTACAGCTGGACTCTGGGCTGCCAGCTACCTGAACCTTCACCGTGGAGTATCTGCTGAAGACGCCGCTTCGTACGCAGCGGCATTCTTCGTTGGTCTTACGGTGGGGCGGGCACTCAGTGGTTTCCTGACCATTCGATTCAGCGACGATCAGATGATTATTGGTGGTGAAGCCTTGATTGTCATCGGTATCGCCACCACGGTGATCCCAGGCCATAACATCATCGCGTTGATGGGGCTTGTGGTGATTGGCTTGGGGTGTGCTCCGGTGTATCCGAGCATCATCCACGCAACACCTGCGCGCTTCGGAGCGGACAAATCGCAGGCGATTATCGGCGTCCAGATGGCAACCGCCTATGCGGGCACCCTCGCCATGCCACCGTTTTTTGGGTTGATTGCGAACCATTTTTCTGTCGCGTTATTCCCTTACTACCTCATGCTTTTGCTGTTCGCGATGGCCGCTAGCCACCGCCTGCTATTGTGGATCAGCGCTACGCATGCGGACGAGGATACTGCCTAGCGCGATCCTCATCTGGGCGAGTCATCGTTTCGTTTCTACGAGCGCATGGGCTATGCGCTCATCTCAACCTTTCATCAATGCGGTTTCACGTCTGACCGGTGGTAGACATGGTGCGGATGGAAAAATGATTGGCTCGCATGAATTGCTGGCATCTTTTGTGTCTTTTTGTTCACTGAGAACCAACATCCGCGGGTTTTTAGTACACCGATGTTGTTGATTTCTGAGGCGAGTGTTGTGTGAGGGCCTCCTGCACCACCTGAGGGAAGCCGAGAATTCACCGAAAAGTCTGAATTCAACGAATCTGTCCTATTTCTACTTGCGGACACCACGTCAGCAAGTAATCTTGATATCAAGATACTTAAGTGTGTGCGCAACAGTGGAGGAGAGGTCATGGCATCCGTGAACTCATTCGGAGCACAAACCACCCTGAGCGTTGATTCTCAGGACTACACGATTTACTCGCTTGACGCGGTCGATGGCCTCGACAAACTTCCGTACTCACTGAAGGTTCTTGCGGAAAACCTGTTGCGCACCGAAGACGGAGCAAACATCACCGCTGAGCACATCAAAGCGCTCGCATCGTGGGATCCGGACGGTGAGCCTGACACCGAAATCCAGTTCACCCCTGCGCGCGTCATCATGCAGGATTTCACCGGCGTTCCCTGCATCGTGGACCTCGCAACGATGCGTGAAGCAGTTGCTGACCTCGGTGGCGACCCGACTCTGATTAACCCACTGGCCCCCGCTGAAATGGTCATCGACCACTCCGTTCAGATTGACGTTGCCGGCACCTCGATCGCATTCGAACGCAATGTTGAACGTGAATACGAACGCAACCAGGAACGCTACCAGTTCCTCCGCTGGGGGCAGGGCGCATTCGATAACTTCCGCGTTGTCCCGCCGTCAACCGGCATCGTTCACCAGGTCAACATTGAGCACCTCGCCCGCACGGTTTTCGTCAAGGATGAAGCCGACGGTTCGAAGATGGCCTACCCCGACACTTGCGTCGGCACTGACTCGCACACCACGATGGTCAACGGTCTCGGTGTGCTCGGCTGGGGCGTCGGTGGTATTGAAGCCGAAGCCGCCATGCTTGGCCAGCCCGTTTCGATGCTGATCCCGCGCGTTGTTGGCTTCAAGCTGAAGGGTAAAATCCCCGCTGGCGCAACCGCCACCGACGTCGTGCTCACGATTACGCAGATGCTGCGCGCACACGGAGTCGTCGGCAAGTTCGTTGAGTTCTACGGCAGTGGCGTGGGCGCAGTTCCGCTCGCGAACCGCGCAACGATCGGCAACATGTCGCCGGAGTTCGGCTCCACCGCCGCCATCTTCCCAATCGACGAGGTCACGCTTGACTACCTGCGCCTGACGGGTCGGAGCGAAGAATCGATTGCCCTCGTTGAGGCATACGCGAAGAAGCAGGGTCTCTGGCACGATCCTTCACGCGAAGCCCGCTATTCCGAATACCTTGAACTCGATCTGTCGACGGTTGTTCCGTCGATTGCAGGCCCGAAGCGCCCGCAGGACCGTATCGAGCTGTCGAACTCGAAAGATATGTTCGAGAAGACGATCGGCACCTATGCGCCGGACGGTCCGCGTGAGGATGTTGAGTTGATGCTGGCCGATGGGACGAAGACTCGCCTGAACCACGGTGATGTGGTGATCGCGTCGATCACTTCGTGCACGAATACGTCGAACCCATCGGTCATGTTGGCGGCCGGTCTGCTGGCACGTAACGCTGTGAAGCGTGGTCTGACGTCGAAGCCGTGGGTGAAGACTTCCCTGGCACCCGGTTCCAAGGTTGTCACCGACTACTATGAGAAGGCAGGCCTCTGGGACGACCTCAATGCTCTGGGCTTCAACCTGGTTGGCTATGGGTGCGCCACCTGTATCGGTAACTCTGGCCCGCTGACTCCCGAGGTTTCTGCAGCGGTGAACGACAACGACCTCGCTGTCGTGTCGGTTCTGTCGGGCAACCGTAACTTCGAAGGTCGCATCAACCCCGACGTGAAGATGAATTACCTGGCGTCCCCCCCACTTGTCATCGCCTACGCGTTGGCTGGCACGATGGACTTCGACTTCGAGAATGATCCGTTGGGAATCGACCCCGCAGATGGTTCTGAAGTGTATTTGCGTGATATCTGGCCGGACGCCGACGAAGTACAGAAGACAACCGACGCGTCGATCGACCGCTCCATGTTCGAAAACGGCTACGCGGATGTCTTCGCTGGCGATGAACGTTGGCGCTCTCTGAACACCCCCGAAGGCCATGTATTCGCATGGAACGGAGAATCCACCTACGTGCGTAAGCCCCCCTATTTCGAGGGCATGGGCTTGGAGCCTGCTCCAGTCTCGGATATCGAAGGTGCTCGCGTTCTGCTGAAGCTCGGCGACTCGGTGACAACCGACCACATTTCGCCGGCTGGCGCTTTCAAGCCGGAAACCCCCGCGGGGCAGTACCTGATGAGCCACGGAGTCGAGCGCAAGGACTTCAACTCCTACGGTTCTCGCCGAGGCAACCATGAGGTCATGATCCGCGGTACGTTCGCGAATATCCGTATTCGTAACGAGATGCTTCCCGGTGTTGAAGGCGGTTTCACGAAGAACTTTGCTCACCCGGGTGCACCGGTTTCAACCGTGTATGACGCCAGCGTCGACTATCTCGCCCAGGGCACCCCCCTCGTTGTCCTCGGTGGCAAGGAATACGGTTCCGGTTCGTCTCGTGACTGGGCAGCAAAGGGAACCTCCTTGCTCGGCGTGAAGGCCGTGATCGCTGAATCCTTTGAACGCATTCATCGCTCGAACCTGATCGGCATGGGTGTCTTGCCCTTGCAGTTCCCCGAAGGACAGACGCGTGACTCGCTGGGATTGACCGGTGATGAGGTCTTCTCAATCCACGGTGTCACCGCTTTGAATGAGGGTATAACCCCGCAGGCTCTGACGGTCGAGGCCCTACGCGAAGACGGTACCTCCGTTACCTTCGATGCGCGCCTGCGTATCGATACGCCCGGTGAGGCTGACTACTATCGACACGGTGGCATCTTGCAGTACGTGTTGCGGGGCCTCGCTCAGCGTGACTAAAAACATGCGCGGTAAGACGAGTGGGGGGCACGGTGCGCTACCAAGTTGGTAGTCGCCTTCAAGATTTTGCGAGTGAATTATTCACGAGGCCCGGATGCCGCGTACCACGCTGCACCGACGATGCCGGCGGTATTACGAAGCTCAGCCGGGAGCATCTTCGTCTTTAGATCAAGCAACGGCATGAACTTCGCGTGGTTCTTCGACACGCCACCGCCGACCACGAACAGGTCGGGGCTGAACAACATTTCAACGTGGCTGTAGTACTTCTGAAGGCGCTTCGCCCACTTCTTCCACGACAGATCCTGAAGTGTCTTCTGACCGGACGAGGCGCGGGTCTCGGCGTCGTGGCCGTCGATCTCAAGGTGGCCGAGCTCAGAGTTGGGGACGAGCTTGCCGTCCATGATCAGAGCCGAACCGATTCCTGTACCGAGCGTCGTGACAATGACCAGACCCGGGACATCCTTCGCAGCACCGTAAACGACCTCTGCCAGACCAGCAGCATCAGCGTCGTTGAGTGGAACAACCTTGCGACCAAGGTGCTTTTCCATCAGGTCAATGACATTCACACCAACCCACGAATCATCCAGATTCGCCATAAAAGGAATAACGCCGTGAATCACTGGAGCTGGGAAGGTAATTCCGACAGGAATATCGGAGGCAACCTCAAGACCTTCAAGAAGCTGACGACAAACATCAGCAACTGCATCAGGGGTTGCAGGCTTGGGCGTTTCAATGCGAATACGTTCGCCGATGAACTCACCAGTCTCCAGGTCGACCAGGGCTGCTTTCACGCCAGATCCACCAATATCGATTCCACATCCAACGGTCGTCATTGTGCGAATGATCCCTTCCGAAACCTCATTGTTCGACTCAGTTGATATCGTACCGTAGCGCCGAGCAACAAGGTCGCGCGAACAGTTACGTCCGCGCGACCTCGTCGATCAGCAAAAATGTGCCAGCCTCAGACTCACGGAAGAGTCAAAATCTCCGCACCGTCTTCGGTGACAACGATGGTGTGCTCAAACTGAGCAGTACGTGAACGGTCAGCGGTCACAACGGTCCAGTCATCGTCCCACTGCTCCCAATCAATGCCACCAAGGGTCAACATCGGCTCGATCGTGAAGACCATACCGGGCTCCATCATCGTCGAATACGCGGGTGCAGCATCGTAGTGAGGAACAATCAGACCGGAGTGGAAGGCCTCGCCCACACCGTGCCCCGTGTAATCGCGGATCACGCCGTAGTCGAAACGCTTCGCATAACGTTCAATGACACGACCGATCACGTTGATTTCACGACCCGGACCAACAGCCTTAATGCCACGCATCATCGCTTCATGCGTGCGTTCAATCAGAAGGTGCGATTCCTCGTCGACCTTGCCAACCTCGAACATCGCGCAGGTATCACCGTGAACACCATCAACATAGGCGGTGATATCAACGTTCACGATGTCGCCTTCTTCCAACGGGCGATCGTCGGGAATGCCGTGGCAGATGACCTCGTTGATCGACGTGCACAGAGACTTCGGGAAACCCATGTACCCCAAGCATGACGGGTAGGCATTGTTGTCAATGAGGAACTCGTGGCCAATACGGTCGAGTTCGTCGGTCGTCACGCCCGGTGCGACGCTCTTGCCCACGGCCTCCAGAGCCTGAGCAGCAATACGGCCCGCGTGACGAATACGCTCGATCGTCGACACGTCCTTAATATCCGACGCAGTCACGCGCTCCGGACCCTCATGGAACATGTATTCAGGACGATCAATATGAGACGGGACTAAACGAACAGGGGAGATAGTTCCCGGTTTCAAGGTTCCAAGTGGCGCACGCTTGGCTAAATCAGATATATGAGTCATACCTTTAAGACTAGTCCTTTCGCTCACCTCGGGCAGATGGCCAGGCGACGAGGCTCCTTTATGACTGCTGACTGTGCAGACAACGAAGATATGAACCCAGCGTGAGTGACCCCATGTGGACGACAACGTAGTATCTTGCGGGCTCGGACTATCATGGCAGGGCATATAGTGCGTTCAAAACGAGACCTAATTGGAGGAAACAGGACATGGCCCAGGAAGCCCCTGACCTCAATCCACTGGATAGTGCAGCCGTCGACGCCCTCGTCACAGCTGCACTTTCAGATATTGAAGCCGCATCTTCACTCGAAGAACTCAAAGCCACAAAGCAAGCGATCCTTGGCGACAACGCCCCGCTGGTCGTAGCCAACCGCATCATCGGTTCCCTCAAACCCGCAGACCGTGGCACTGCAGGTAAGAATCTCGGTGGTGCTCGCGGCCAGATTTCGAAGGCTCTCGCCGTCCGTCAAGAGGTGCTTGAAGCTGAGAACGAGGCACGTGTTCTTCGCGAAGAATCCGTCGATGTGACTGCCGGTGGGCATCGCACGGTGACGGGTGCGCGTCACCCGATCGAGACTCTGATTGAAGAGATCGAAGATGTGTTTACATCCATGGGCTGGGCTATCGCTGAAGGCCCCGAAGTTGAACACGAATGGTTTAACTTCGACTCCCTGAACTTCGACATCGACCACCCGGCTCGTCAGATGCAGGACACGTTCTACGTTGACGGCACTTCTGCTGGTGGCCAGAACGCCGATGATGGGCACCTCGTGATGCGTACTCACACGTCGCCGGTGCAGTCGCGTGCCATGCTTGACCGCGGTGTCCCTCTGTACGTCGCATGCCCGGGCAAGGTGTTCCGTTCTGACGCTCTTGACGCGACGCACACCCCGGTTTTTCACCAGGTCGAAGGTTTGGCCGTTGATAAGGGCCTGACCATGGCGCACCTGAAGGGCGTGCTCAATCACTTTGCTCAGGCAATGTTTGGTCCTGAAGCGAAGGCGCGCCTGCGCCCGTCGTTCTTTCCTTTCACTGAGCCCAGCGCCGAACTTGATATTTGGTTCCCACAGAAGAAGGGTGGCGCCGGCTGGATTGAAGTCGGTGGTTGCGGCATGGTGAACCCCAACGTTCTCAGAGCAAACGGAATCGATCCGGAGGTCTACACCGGTTTCGCATTCGGTATGGGTATTGAACGCACCCTCATGCTCCGGCACGGAATTGCTGACATGCACGACATCGTTGAAGGCGACGTTCGTTTCAGCCAGCAGTTCGGTTTGATTGGAAAGGGACACTGACATGCCAATGGTTCCGATTTCTTGGCTCGCCGATCACGTCGAGGTCCCTGCTGATCTTGATGCCGCGCAGCTCGCAGCAGCGCTGGTGAAGGTTGGTCTGGAAGAAGAAGCAATCCACCCCGCAAAGGTCACCGGTCCGCTGGTTGTTGGCAAGGTTCTGACCCTGGTGAAGGAAACTGCCTCCAACGGCAAGACTGTCAATTACTGTCGCGTCGACGTTGGTCAGTACAACGACCAGCCGGGTGCCGGTAAGGAACCTTCGGATCTGCCAAGCCGTGGCATCATTTGCGGTGCTCACAACTTCGTTGAGGGTGACCTCGTTGTTGTTTCCCTGCCCGGTGCAGTTCTTCCCGGCGATTTCGCGATTGCAGCGCGTAAGACCTACGGTCACATTTCCGATGGCATGATTTGCTCTGCCCGTGAACTGGGACTGGGTAACGATCACGATGGCATCATCGTGTTGCCGAAGTATTTCCCAGACCGTGAGATCCCTGCTCCGGGTTCTGATCTGCTCGGTTTCCTTGGCTTGGGCGAAGAGACTCTTGAGATCAACGTGACCCCCGACCGCGGTTACTGCTTCTCAATGCGCGGTGTCGCACGCGAATTCGCGCACTCGACGGGTGCGAAGTTCACGGATCCCGGTCTGGTTGGAAACTGTGTTGCTTCGGTGCCCGAGGCAACCGCTGACGGATTCGAGGTGCGTATCGCAGACGACGCGCCGATCCACGGTAAGCCCGGTGCGGACCGTTTTGTCACCCGCATTGTTCGTGGCGTGAACCCTTCGGCTCCCAGCCCGCGTTGGATGGTCGAGCGTCTCGAAGCAGCAGGAATGCGTAGCCTCTCCTTGGCCGTTGACATCACCAACTACGTGATGCTCGACCTTGGGCAGCCAATGCACGCCTACGACCTGAATGCTCTTGAAGCTCCGATCGTTGTCCGTCGCGCACGCGCCGGTGAGCGTCTGACAACGCTGGATGAGGTCGATCGGCAACTGGATCCGCAAGACCTGCTGATCACAGATTCTCCGAACGGTGAAGGATCACGCATCATCGGCATGGCCGGTGTTATGGGTGGTCAGTATTCAGAGGTCGAGCATTCCACGACGGATATCCTCCTCGAAGCCGCTCACTTTGATGCGGTGTCGGTCGCCCGTACCGCACGTCGTCACCACCTGCCGTCTGAAGCGTCGAAGCGCTTCGAACGTGGCACTGATCCCCAGCTTGCTCCTGTCGCAGCTCAACGAGCTGTTGACCTGCTGGTTGAGTACGGCGGGGGAACGGCAGATGCAGCAGTGTCCGACTTCAACGAAGTCGCGCCGGCCTCGTCAATTCGTTTCCCGTACACCGATGCCGCCCGCTTGATCGGCGTCGACTACTCGAAGGAACGCGTTGAGGAGCTTCTCACTGAAATTGGTTGCACGCTCGACGAAATCGAAGACGGAATCTTCAACGTGACCGTTCCGACGTGGCGTCCCGACCTGACCGGTTCTGCCCACCTGGTTGAGGAAATTGCACGTCTTGACGGTTTCGACACTATTCCGTCGATTCTGCCGTCGGCTCCTGCCGGTGCTGGTTTGACTGATGCGCAGCAGGCGCGTCGTCACGTTTCTGCGTCGCTTGCAGCTTCTGGTTTGGTTGAGGTTCTCAGCTATCCGTTCGTTTCGGATTCCTTCGATCGTCAGCGTCTCGCTCAGGGCGATGAACGTCGTCAGGCTCTGAAGCTTCGTAACCCGCTTGCGGATGATGCACCCCTGTTGCGCACCTCGATCATTGATACCTTGCTCGACGCTGCCGGACGCAACGTTGCACGCGGTAGCGACCGCGTGGCGCTGTTTGAAACCGGACTTGTTGTTCGCCCTGCAGGCACAGTTCCTGCCGATCTTCTGAGCGCTGAACAGCGCCCGACTGATGAGGAACTTGCTGGACTGCGTGCTGGCACTCCTGCTCAGCCGTGGCATGTGGGTGTTGTCCTTGCCGGTCGTGCCTCGGCTTCGCCGGTTGTCGAGCCTGCTCGCATGTTCGCATGGTCGGATGCTCTTGAGACGGTCGAGAATATTGCGTCTCTTCTGGGCGTTCGCATTGAGGTCACTCGCGCGTGGGATGCCGACTACAAGAAGGTGCCCGGTCCGCTGATGCCTGAACCTGCATCGGATCCGGCTGATGTTGCTCCGTGGCATCCGGGTCGTGTTGCTCGCGTATTCGTCCGCCGTGGTCGCGATTTGATTGATATCGCGATGGCTGGCGAACTTCACCCCGGCGTGTGCAAGTCGTTTGGCTTGCCGGCCCGTTCGTGCGCCGCAGAGGTTGATCTGTCTGCTCTGATTGAGGCGATGAGCGGTGAGCCGACGCAGGTGAAGCCCGTCTCGACTTACCCGATTGCGAAGGAAGACATCGCTCTTGTTGTGTCGAAGTCGATCCCTGTTGCTCGCGTCGAGCAGGTTGTTCGCCAGGGCGGGGGAGCGTTGCTTGAAGAAGTGACGCTGTTCGACATTTTCGAATCCGAGACACTTGGCGCTGACGTTCGCTCGCTGGCGTTCGCTCTGAAGTTGCGTGCGCCGGATCGCACGCTGAGTGCCGACGAAGTTCGTGAGGTTCGCGAAAGTGTCGTCGCGAAGGCGGGCAAGGTGCTGGGAGCACAGTTGCGCTCTTAGTTAACGAGGCTCCTGACGGGGCACGATGACCGATAGAACAGCCGGGCTGGAGTCCGCGCCTTGTGTATCTTGACTCAGTACGAGATGTCAGCGCGACTCCAGCCCGGCTTTCTGCCACACTTATAGCTATGCATATCCTTGTCACTGCTTCTTCAAAGCATGGTTCAACGAACGAAGTTGCCGACGCGATTGCGAGGCGACTCGAAGATGCCGGTCACACGGCTGATCGCATCGCGCCGGAGGATGTTACTTCTGTTGACGCTTATGACGCTGTGATTTGCGGTTCGGCTGTTTATATCCTGCAGTGGATGGATGGAGCGCACGATTTCATGGATCGTTTTAGCGCCCAGCTTGAAAACAAGCCCGTGTGGGCATTCTCAGTTGGTATGAATGGTGTTCCGAAGCATGCCCCTCAGGATCCGACTCGTATCGGTCCGCTTCTGACTCGCGTCAGTGCTATTGATCTTCATTCTTTTGCTGGTCGCTACACCCCATCGTTGCTTTCGTTGCGTGAACGCTCAGTTGCACGTCTTGCCGGTGTTGTGGAAGGCGATTTCCGCGACTGGGATGAGATCAACGAGTGGACTGATTCGATTCTGAAGGATCTCGAACAGCGCTGATTTTGGGTGCCTCGCGCCATTGTGCAATTTATACATAGTTACGTATAATCATGCATATGGGAGATCGAAGCACACAAACGCCCGCTGCGCGACGTGAAGCAATTCGTTCAATTCTTGCTAGCGGATCAATCGGTTCGCAAAAGGATCTTCGCGATCTGTTGCGTGAGCAAGGTATTGACGTTACTCAGGCAACTCTGTCGCGTGACCTTGTCGATATGCGTGCGACAAAGATTCGTGTGGCTGACGGCACTCGCATCTACTCCGTTCCCGATATTGACGGGGGAGCAACCCACGAAGGCGAAGCTGGACACGAACGCTTGCAGAAATGGTGCCAGTCGATCCTCGTTACCTCAATCCTTGTTGACCATCAGCTGGTGCTCAGGACAACGGTTGGAGCAGCCAATCTCTTGGCCTCAGCTATCGATGCTGTTCGTCTTGATGCGGTTGCGGGAACAATCGCGGGCGATGACACAATCCTTGTGATTTGTCGATCTTCTGAAGATGCGCAGCAGACCCAATCGTATCTGATGGATCTTGCTGAGCCCGGATCTTCCGCTCACTGAGCCCACACTTTTCTTATTCACTCCACTCTCACACTTTCATCGGAGAAGGAATACAACATGGCAGAGCACAAGGACCGCGTTGTCCTCGCATACTCGGGTGGTTTGGACACCTCCGTTGCTATTGGTTGGATCGGCGAACAGACCGGTCGCGAGGTCGTTGCGGTTGCAGTTGACGTGGGGCAGGGTGGCGAAGACCTCGAGGTCATCCGCCAGCGCGCGCTCGACTGCGGTGCGGTGGAAGCCTACGTTGCAGATGCTCGCGACGAGTTCGCCAACGAATACTGCATGCCGGCACTGAAGGCGAATGCCCTCTATGAAGGTAAGTACCCGCTGGTTTCAGCTCTGTCCCGTCCCGTGATCGCCAAGCACCTGGTGAAAGCTGCGCGCGAATTTGGCGCACACACTGTTGCTCACGGTTGCACCGGCAAGGGGAACGACCAGGTACGTTTCGAGGTTTCGATTACGTCGATGGCCCCCGACATGGACTGCATCTCGCCGGTTCGTGACCTTGCGCTGACGCGTGACGTTGCTATCGAATACGCCGAGAAGCACCACCTGCCGATCGAAACGACGAAGCATAACCCGTTCTCGATCGACCAGAACGTGTGGGGTCGAGCAATCGAAACTGGCTTCCTTGAAGACCTGTGGAACGCGCCGACCAAGGACGTCTACGTTTACACCGATGATCCGACTTACCCGCCGCTTCCGGATGAGGTCGTCATTTCCTTCGAAAAGGGCATCCCGGTAGCCATTGACGGTCGCGCAGTCACCCCGCTTGAAGCAATCCAAGAGCTGAACCGCCGTGCAGGCGCTCAAGGCATCGGTCGTATTGACATGGTCGAAGATCGTCTGGTTGGCATCAAGTCACGTGAGATTTACGAGGCTCCCGGTGCTCTCGCTTTGATCGAAGCACACCAGGGGCTGGAATCCATCACCCTCGAACGCGTGCAGCGCCGCTACAAGCGTGGTCTTGAGCAGATGTGGGGTGAATTGGTCTATGAAGCCCAGTGGTACTCACCGTTGAAGAAGTCCATGGATGCGTTCATTGAAGATACTCAGCAGTATGTGACCGGTGATATTCGTATGGTCCTGCACGGTGGCCGTGCAACTGTGAATGGACGGAGTTCCGAGGCTTCACTGTATGACTTCAACCTGGCAACCTACGAGACTGGCGATAGCTTCGATCAGTCTTCGTCGCGTGGATTCATTGATATCTACGGTCTGCAGTCGAAGCTTGCGGCTGCTCGTGACGTCCGTCTGGGTAACTCGCAGGGATACTGAGCAGACGTTCGTTTGGTCAAACAAACACTGATATGCACGTGTGCCCAAGGCTGATTTCCTTGGGCACACGTGTTTTCTTTATCTAAGTGTGCCCAATGGACACCGGGGCGTGGCACGTTCTTTCGCTAGAGTGGTCACGATGAAAGAATCGGTTGAGTTTCTACGCAGGTATGGGGCGAAGACGACGCCTGAGCGTCGAGCCTTAGATATCGTCACCATTGCAATCTTCTTTCTAGGCTTCGCAGGCCAAGGCGTACGTAATATCGTTGGCTTCTACGGGTCTTCGGTTGTCATGGTGGCATTATTTGTTGCTTTGGCGTATCTGATGCATCTCAATCAGATTCGTTTCACACGGGTTGCGTATCCACTTGCCACACTGCTGTTCGTCATGTGGTGCGCTTTATCGGTCGCATGGTCGCAATATCCGCATTATTCTGCGATGTTTGCCGTCGTGACAATCGGCGTGTCTCTTACAGGTTTGGCGATTTCTGCCTGTTACACGTTTACGGAAACAGCGAATCTTCTCATCGTTTCGTTCAAGGTCATTCTGATTGTTTCCTACGCTCTTGAGCTGTTCACCGCTCTTATCTGGAAACAGCGCTTGGCTCCGATTCCAATGATCCGCGCTGGGGAATCCGTGCCCGATATGTCCTATTGGGTTTATGGAGATCTTTTTAATGGTGGCCCTATTCAAGGCTTCCCCGGTAATCGGAATCCGCTTGCGTTTATTGCGTTGCTGTTGATTCTCTGTTTGCTTGTCAAATGGATGTCAACGTATAAAAACACGACGTCAACGATTATCTGGCTGATCATTTCGATTGTGACAATTGCTCTGACGCGTTCAGGAACGGTCACCGTCGCGGTCATCATCTGTATGGCGATCGCAATGTCCTTCGGTTTGGTGAAGTCGGTGACGCGTCCTCATCGTCCCGCCCTGATTTCTTTGATCGTCTCGCTGACTCTGACAGGAGCGGTGATCGCACTGTTTAACCGTTTGGCGATCACTGATTTCCTTGGTCGTTCCCCGGATTTTTCAGGTCGTGGTGACATCTGGAAGGCGCTTCTCCCCATGTGGAGCCAACATCCGATTCTCGGATGGGGCTTCACCATTGGCTATCAAGGTGATGTGCCTGTTTTTTCGAATTTCATTCGTCGCGGTGATGGAACTCCGACAACTCAGGCTCACAACTCGTTTATCGAGGCCCTTTTCCAGACAGGCATTATCGGAGTCTCAATTCTGAGCGTCGCCGTTGCGACAGTATTCTTTGGCACGTTCATTTACGCTGTGCGCCATATCGATGAATCCCGCAGGGTTGTAATGCCAGCAATGATTGCTTCAGCATTGATTATTCAGTCGACGGTTGAATCCCGTCTTTTGTTTGAAGGCAACTGGATTCTTTTTGTCATCTTGGCAGCGTGGGTGGCGAAAAAACAACCTTTTGCTTCACTGTTTGCAAAATATGGTCCCTTTAAACGTCTCGCGAATTGGAGTTTGTCGCGAGGGCAAGGAATGATGAACCCGTGACTTCGCAAGAGACAACAACACCGACTGCTTTGTGGGGTGGCCGTTTTTCCGGTGGTCCTGCGCAGGCGCTCGCAGCCCTTTCAGTTTCTACCCATTTCGATTGGCGTCTCGCGCATGTGGACATTGCTGGTTCTCATGCCCACGCTGACGCGCTGTACGAGGCTGGCCTCTTAAGCGCTGATGAAATCGACGCGATGCATGCCGCGTTGGCGCAATTGGATGCCGATGTTGCGTCGGGTGCGTTTGTTCCATCGCCGGACGATGAGGATGTCCATACGGCACTCGAGCGTGGTTTGCTTGAGCGCGCGGGTAGTGAGCTTGGCGGAAAGTTGCGTGCGGGGCGTTCGCGTAATGATCAGATTGCAACACTGATTCGCATGTACCTGCGTGACGAGACGCGCCATATTGCGAGCCGCGTCCTGGATGTTGTGGACGCGATTTTGTCGCAGGCTGCACGTGCTGGTGACGCTGTTATGCCGGGGCGTACTCATATGCAACACGCACAACCCGTTTTGGTGGCGCATCATCTGATGGCACACGCATGGCCTCTGATTCGCGACGTTGAACGTTTTGCCGATTGGGATAAGCGTGCCGCGATTTCTCCCTATGGCTCGGGCGCTCTGGCAGGTAATACTCTCGGCATGGATCCGCAGGCTGTTGCTCGTCAGCTCGGCTTTGATGATTCGGTGGATAATTCGATCGATGGAACCGCGTCGCGTGACATCGTTGCGGAGTGCTCTTTTATCCTTGCGATGATCGGCGTTGATATCTCTCGCCTCAGCGAAGAAATCATCATGTGGAACACCAAGGAATTCGACTACGTGACTCTTGATGATTCCTTCTCAACAGGATCATCGATCATGCCTCAGAAGAAGAATCCCGATGTGGCTGAACTCGCTCGCGGTAAAGCCGGTCGCCTGATCGGTGATCTGATGAGCCTATTGACGGTGCTCAAGGGCATCCCGCTGGCATACGATCGCGATCTTCAAGAAGACAAAGAACCTGTCTTCGATCAGCTGGATACGCTCGATGTTTTGCTGCCCGCTGTTTCGGGAATGGTTGAAACGATGACCCTTAACTTGGAGCGCATGGCGGAGCTCGCACCTCAGGGATTCTCGCTTGCCACGGACATTGCAGAGTGGCTTGTGCGTAGGGGAGTACCTTTCCGTAGCGCGCACGAAATCTCTGGAGCTTGCGTCAAGATGGCAGAGCGACGTGGCGTCGAGCTTGCTGATCTCAGCGATGAAGAATTGACCTCGGCCTCGTCGCTTCTGACCCCGGATGTCCGCGAAGTCCTGAACGTCGCAGGATCTGTATCCGCGCGACTGGGGAAGGGGGGAACTGCTCCTGTTCGCGTTGAGGAACAACGACAAGCACTTGCTGTCCGTATTGCTGGATGCCGTGAGTGGGCGTCCACCCCAACCCGCTAAGATAGCCTCGGCTACTTCGAGCCGAAATGGAAGGAATTTAAAGTGACCGACATTCTGGATGACCTCCAGTGGAGGGGTCTCATCGCCCAGCACACCGACATTGATGCTCTTCGCGAGCACCTGAACGCCGGGCCGGTCACCTTTTATTGTGGCTTCGACCCGACCGCAGCTTCTCTGCACCACGGACACCTTGTTCAAATTCTTCTGATGCGTCACCTGCAGCTGGCTGGTCATAAGCCACTCGCACTTGTCGGTGGGGCAACCGGTCAGATTGGCGATCCGCGTCAATCGGGGGAGCGCCAGCTGCAGCCGACCGAGGTCGTTCGCGGTTGGGCAGACAATCTGCGCAACCAGATCTCGCGTTTTCTCGATTTTGAAGGACCGGCCGCGGCGACGATGGTGAACAACCTCGACTGGACTGAGGAACTGAGCGCCATTGATCTGCTCCGCGGTATCGGTAAGTACTTCCGCGTTGGCACGATGCTCGGTAAGGACATTGTTGCGCGTCGTCTGGCATCGGATGAGGGCATTTCCTACACGGAGTTCTCCTATCAGATCCTGCAGGCGAACGATTTCCTTGAACTGCATCGTCGTTACGGTGCCACTCTTGAGACCGGCGGTAACGATCAGTGGGGCAATATGATCGGTGGCGTTGATCTGATTCGTAAGGTTGACGGCGAGGTGTCGCACGTGCTGACGACTCCGATTATTACGAAGGCTGATGGTACGAAATTCGGTAAGTCCGAGGGCGGTGCGATTTGGCTCGATCCGACGATGATGAGCCCGTACGCCTTCTACCAGTTCTGGCTGCAGGTTGAGGACGCCGATGTTGTTCGCTTCCTGAAGATCTTCACCTTCCTTGACCGTGCTCGCATAGAAGAGCTTGAGGTTGAGGTTGCAGAGCGTCCTCATGCGCGCGCAGCCCAGAAGGCCCTGGCGGCTGAGGTGACGAAGCTTGTTCACGGTGAAGAAGAGTTTGAGCGTGTTCTTGGTGCAACCAACGCCCTTTGGGGCGGTGGAGATCTGCGCGCAATCGATGCGGATACCTTGGCTTCTGCTACGTCGGATCTTCCTCGCGCAACTGTGAAGCTCGGTGAGGCAACGATGGTTGACGCGTTGGTTGAAACCGGTTTGGAAAAGGGACGAGGCGCCGCACGTCGCACGATTGCTTCCGGTGGTGCGTACCTGAACAACGTCAAGCTTGAGGACGCGGAAGCTGTGTTCACGGCTGACGATGTTCTGGCTGGTCATCGACTGCTGATCCGTAAGGGGCGTCGCAACCTTGCTGTCATCGAATTCGACGACTGAAGCGTCCGTATGGGAATCGCAGTGATTTCCTGATTGGACTCACCTGCGGGGCGGAAACACTACGTTTCCGCCCCGCAGTGCGTTTCTAACAGGTCATTGCATCTCGATATTGGTGCTGTGCTGCGTGGTGTTCTTAGATGTATTGGTCGCCGTGTACGTACGCAATCGCATGTATGTGGCGACGTGTAGGCGCCGTGTGACAGTCGGCGTTTGCTACGGAGATCTGAGTCGCAATCACGGTCTAGTTTTGTGGTCTGTAAAACGCTGACAGATCACAATTTTAGTGTTTCCTTGCTGCTCAGAGCCACTTTTCGGCGAAATACTGCGAATCTGCTGGTGTGCAAGAGGTAGGAATTGAAGCTTGCGCTGATTTGACGGTGTGGTGGGGGGTGGGTATTGTTTCTGTTGTTGCGCCGAGTGGTTGCAAGCTTTTGGGCCTGTTTGTGGTTTTGGGTTTGTGATTGTGGCGTGGTTGCTTCCTCCCTGTTTTTGATGGTTGCGGTTTTTTGTGGCTGTTTTGGGGTGTGTGGGTGTTGTTTGTGAACTCGATAGTGTGTTTGTTTTTATGCCTGTTTTTTGTTTTTGAGTTTGTTTTTATT
>NZ_JASOQR010000021.1:0-551 GCF_030218905.1 Pauljensenia sp. UMB0895
ACGGACCCGAAGTTATCCACAGAATTGCTCCCCGTTTTTCCACAGGTTGTGGATGGGACTTTTTTGCGCTTGCATACCGTGCAAGAATGACAGAGCAGCACACGTAACTACTTCGCCATGAGGCGATTGAAGGAGTGAGACAAATGGATATTGCCGAGGATCGGCTGTGCTTACCAGACCGTGTTTACAACTCGCTGGAGGAGGTTCTCGAGCGCAAAGAAGAAATCTTGCAGGAGGTCAGAATGACCCGCGAAGAATTCGACTGGCGCGCCGATAACTACCAGCTTGGACCAAAAGAGTCTGATGCTTATGTTGAAATGAAAGGCTTAGATCGCTTCGAGGAGTTGTGCCGTGGTGAACGAACACTTGGATGAGCGAGTCGATGCGTTTGCGGCACATCTACAGCGGATTGGGGAGCTAATTGACCCCGGGTTTTCGATAGTGAGGCAAGCACTCAGAAAAGAAAACCCACCGGCAATAAGCCTGTTTGGCGATATTCGCGTCGAACGTTTCCTTATCGTCCGTTTCGATTACGAGCTTTTCCTTAATCC
>NZ_JASOQR010000022.1:0-548 GCF_030218905.1 Pauljensenia sp. UMB0895
CCGAAGAACGCCGCCGGCGTATCGCTGATATTTGCGATAACCATCATGTTCTTATCGTCGAAGATAACCCTTATGGCCTGCTTGGTTTTGATGGTGATCCCATCCCTGCTATCCAAACGTTCAACCCGGATGGCGTGGTGTACTTGGGTTCCTTCTCCAAAACTTTCGCGCCGGGATTCCGCGTCGGCTGGGCATTGGCACCTGCTGCGCTGAGTGCACGTCTCACCCTCGCCGCTGAAAATGCGATCCTGTGCCCAACCACTTTTGGTCAGCTTGCCATCGCGGAATATCTGCGCACCTACGACTGGTATCAGCAGGTCAAGGAATATCGGGGTATGTACGCTGAGCGTGGTCAAGCTATGCAAGCAGCTCTTGAGAAATACATGCCCATGTGCACGTGGAATAAGCCTCGGGGTGGTTTCTACACCTGGGTGAAACTTCCTAACGGTCTCAATGCGCATGAGATGCTTCCTCGTGCGGTGAAGAACCTGGTCGCATATGTATCGGGAACCGCTTTCTTTGCTGATGGTCAATGTTCGGATCATATG